>JALOOB010000081.1 GCA_025454635.1 Anaerolineae bacterium | reverse complement strand
GGCGTGGGCGTCGGGGACGCGGGCACCGTCGGCGTGGGGAGCGGCAGGATGTCGGACGTGGCCGCGGGGATGACCTCGGCTGCGCCTGTCGCTTCGGGCGCGGGCGCAGTGATCGTCACTTGCGGCGTCGCAGTGACCACCCACGGGGTTGACGTGTTCGTGGCGGTTGCGGTCGGGGGCGGCGGCGGCGCAATCGCGGCGAGCGGATTCCAGCCCGGATTGCGGCTCAGGAACCACCAGGATGCGACGCCGAGCGCCAGTACAACCACGCCTGCCATTAGCCACGGGACCCACCAGCTTGGCGCCGAAATGGGCTCGATCAACTCAACTTCGAGCGGACGGTAGTCAACGTAGCGCGGCTTGCCCGGCTCTGCGATCAGGACGGCGTCGCCGCGGTCGCCGCTTTCATCGGTGTAGAGGTTCAGCGCCGCCTGCGTGTCAAGGCCGAGATAGGCGGCATAGGTGCGCAAGAAACCCCTGGCAACAGCGCCCTGCGGCAGTTTGTTGTATTCCCCGTTCTCCAGCGCCTCCAGCCACTTTTGGCGGATGCGCGTCACTGACTCTACGTCGGCCAGGGACAAGCCCTTTGCCGTGCGCGCCTCCGACAGCAGGCACCCTAGCTCACTCATAAGAGGTCTGTCCTTATCTTGTTGATAGGCCAAACAACTATACCCGCGCGAGGGGCAAAAGTCAAAAGATGCGGGTTCCGGCAGGTAGACGCACCGCGCAAAAGAAGGGTTCCCCTGCCTTGCGAAATCGCCCGGTTGTCGTTATGATCCCCCCATGGCGAACCGCAAAAAAAGGCCGCAACATTCCGGGTCCGGTACGAAGGTCCTGTTGGTCTTCGCGGTCGTTTTGTTCGCCGGTATCTGGTTGACGGAGCAAGTGGCGAGCCGGGGCATCGGGCCGGCGTGGCTGCAATTCCTCTTTGCGGCAGACGAGCCGACGGGCGGGCTGCGGGTCGGGCTGGTTGCGGGCCACAAAGGCAACGATTCCGGCGCGGTGTGCGACGACGGGCTGACCGAGGCGAGCGTCAACCTCGCCGTCGCGGAACTGACTGCGGAGCGGCTGCAACGGCAGGGAATCCAGGTCGAAATCCTCGACGAGTTCGACCGCCGGCTGCGCGGTTACGAAGCGGCGGCGCTTGTCTCCCTCCACGCGGATTCGTGCCAGGTCGATTTCTCCGGCTTCAAGGTGGCAAACGAGGACGGCGGGAGCGAGGCGTCGCAGCGGCTGAGCGCGTGCCTGTGGGACAGCTACGAGCAGGCGACGGGGCTCGACCGGCACATGACCACCATTACGCGCGACATGACCAACTATCACGCGTTCCGCGAAATTGCGCTCGGGACCCCGGCCGCGATCATCGAACTTGGTTTTCTGAATGCCGATCGCGGCATCATCGCTGACCAACCGGCGTTGGCCGCTGAGGGCGTTGCGGACGGCATCCTCTGCTTCCTCGCGCCCGCGCCTGGCTCGGAAACACCCCCACCCCAACAATAGGAGCGTCCATGAATTCCTCAGAACGTGTTGCCGCGCGGCTGCGCGGCGAACCTGTTGACCGGCCGCCCAATTTCAACATTATCATGCAGTTCGGCGCCCATTACATCGGCAAGCCGCTGAGCGCGTATTACCAGGACTACCGCGTCCTCTGCGAGGCGAACTTCGCGGTTCGGGACGCCTTCGACCTCGATATCCTGCAGGCAATTTCCGATCCCTATCGGGAGGCCGCGGATGCGGGGCTGAAAGTCACGTATCCTGAGGACAGCCTGCTGCTTGCGCCGGCGCCGCTGTTGCAGGAGCCGGGCGACCTCGACCACCTGCGCTACCCGAAGCCTGAAGACGGTCCCCGGATGACGGACCGGCTGAACGCGGTGCGGCTGCTGAAGGAGCGCGCGGGCGGGCAGGTCCCGGTGATGGGCTGGGTGGAGGGTGCGCTGGCCGAGGCCGCGGATCTGCGCGGGGTGAGCCGGCTGATGACCGACCTGATCGACCGGCCCGAGTGGGTGCGGGAGGTGCTGGAGAGGTGCGTCGAGGTGGAGATCGCTTTTGCGGTCGCGCAAATCGAGGCGGGCGCGGATATCATCGGCCTTGGCGACGCGGTCGCGTCGCAAATCTCCCCGCGCGCATACATTATCGACCTGGACTGGATGGTGGACATGGCAAAGGCGGCTGAGGTCTTCGGCGACCGGGCCGCGCCGTGCGGCAACCACGATCCGGTGGCAGTGATGCTGCAGGGGACGCCTGAGACGGTCCGCGCGGCGGTCGAGGCGGAATTGCGCGCGGGCGGGCCGCGATGCATCAGCATGGCGGGCTGCGAAATCCCAAGCGGCACGCCCGACGAGAATATGAAGGCGCACGCGGCCGCGCTGCGGGAGTGGCGAGGGGGCGCGGGCCAATAGCCTGTCTCAGCCACAGAGCACGCTGCGTTCTCTGCGCCCTCTGTGGCTGAGCCTAATTCCCAGTCCCTAGCATATAACGAAAAACCAGCGCATGCACCACCTGCTCCACCGGCGCGCGATCGTCCGTGAAAACGGGCGTGCCGGGGGGCGGGGCAGCCACGCGGGCGGAGGCTGCGGTCTGCGCTGCGACGGGCGCGAGGATGCCGGACTGAAACGCGGGCAGATTCGCGGCCAGGTCCTCCAGCGTGGTGGGTTGAGCGGTGGCGACGACGAGGCTGTTGCCCAAAACGCTAACGCCGTCTTCCGTCGCGCCGTCGGGCGCGTCCACGATGTAGACGGACGGGAAGACGGCTTGCATCGTCGCGGCCATCGCATCGACAAGACTATAATCCGCGCTGGTTCGCCCGACGTTGACTGCGACCACGCCGTTCTCGGTGAGGCGGTCGCGCGCAAGCTGGAAGAACTCGACCGTGGTCAGGTGAAACGGGATGTAGGGCGGGCGATACGCGTCGACGCCGATGACGTCGTACTTGTCGCCGGGGTCCTGCGGATAGGCCAGGAAGCGCCGCCCGTCGACCGCGTGCGCGGTGAGGTTGGGGAGCGACATGGCAAACCACTCGCGGCCTGCCTCGATGATGGCCGGGTCCAGTTCGGCGCCTTCCACGCGCACCGGGCCGTAAGCCTCCGTGTACAAGTGGGCCATGGTGCCGGCGGCCAGCCCGACGATGCCAACGCGCTGGACCTGCTCAGGCCGGTAGGGCGCGGCGTTGAAGGCAGGCGCGAGCAGAAAGAAGTCCCAGATGCCGTCGGCCAGGCCACCGGCGGGGCGGTAGACCGAGTGGATGCCCTCGCCTTCGTTGAGACGGAGCTGGCGCTCTATGCCGAGGTCGAGCACCTGGATGTAGTTGTGCGCCGACTCCCGCTCGTAGACGAGGCCAGGGGTGTCCTTGAGGGGGCCGGCCGGGCGGAAGCCGAGCCACACGACCAGGGCCGAGGCGAGCGCAACCAGGATGATGTCGAGCGTCCGGCGCTGGGCGATCATGCCGATCAGGACGACGAGCAGCAGGGCGAAGGCGAGCAGGGCGAAGGTGCGCCGGGTGCCGAGCGCAGGGATGAGAAAGAGGACGGGGAGGAAGCTGCCGAGGATGCTGCCCGTTGTGGAGAGGGCGGAGATGCGCCCCGCAACTTCGCCGCTGCCGGCGACGTCTCGGATAGACAGGCGGATGGCGAACGGGCTGACGATGCCGAGCAGGGTGACCGGCACGGCAAAGAGCAGCAGGATGGCAGCCATGCTGCCGCCGAGAAGCCCGGCGTCGAAGTTGTCGAGGCCGGCGCTGGCGAGGCGCAGGACGGGCCGAGAGACGATCGGGATCACGCCGACGGCAAACGCGCCGACGGCGACCAGGCGCAGCAGGACAAGCGGTTGCGGCCAACGGTCCGCGACGCGGCCGCCGAGCCAGTAGCCGGCGGCGAGATACAGCAGGATGAGGCCGATGAGGCTGGCCCAGACAATCAGCGAGTTGCCGAACCAGGGGTCGAGCAGGCGGGAGGCGCTGAGTTCGACGCCCAGCGTGGTGAATCCAGCGGTGAACACGAGCAAAAGGAGGTAGGCGCGACTGATGGCGCGAGGCGCGGGGTCGTTGGTCATGCGGCGAATTATAGCGGGCGGGGTGCGCATCGGGAAATGACGGGCAAGACGGAAGGCAAGGTTTGGCCGCTCTGGGCGCGGCTACTGGTCGTGGCGGCGATCGGCGCGGCGCTCGCGCTGCCGATGCTGTTCTGGCGCGACGAGTTGATAGCGGTCTTTGCGAATCGCGAGCAGGTGGTCGAGGAAATCCGCGGCGCCGGAATGTGGGGGCCTGCGGTGTTGATCGCGCTGGTGGTGGGGCAGACGATCGTGGCGCCGATCCCGGGCCAGGTCGTTAACTTCGTGGCGGGCTATATCTACGGGCCGTGGCTGGGTTTGCTGTATAGCTGGCTGGGCATGGTTATCGGCATCGCGGTGGCAATGGCGATCGGCCGGTATGCCGGGCGCCCGGTGGTCGAGCGGCTGGTGAGCGCGCCCGTGCTTGCGAAGATGGATCGCTTGGCGGACGGGAAGGGCATCCCGTTCTTTGCGCTCATGTTCATCATCCCCGGCCTGCCCGACGATGTGTTGTGCTTTGTCGCGGGCATGACGCGGCTGCCTTTGCGCGTTCTGTGGCTCGTGGCCGCGGTCGCGCGCGTGCCTGGCCTGCTTGTCGCGACGTTTTTGGGCGCGAGCGCGGAGAATATTCCACTGCCGGTCTGGATTGCGATGAGCGCGGTGGGGCTTGTCGGGCTGGTCTTTATCTGGCAATACGGCGACCGGATTCAGACCGCGTTGATGCAGAGGATCGGTGAACGGGCGAAGTAGCGGCGAGAGTGAGGGCGAGGCTCGGCAACCGGCTCCGAGGGGCGAGCGCGGCGATGCTGCGGAGGAGCGCGGCGTCTGCTGGGTGTGCGGCGCCGTGGTCGACGAGCGACACTGCAAGGTCGTCTGCCCGCGCTGCGGCTTTATGCGCGACTGCAGCGATCCCTAGCCGGCGCCCGAATTTGCCCGCGCGCGCGCCCTCGATTTGCGCTATAATTGGCGTGACCAAGGAGGCGCCCATGGAACTCCCAGAGTTGATCCGCACGCGGCGTTCGATTCGGGCATTTGAAAGCCGGCACGTCGAGGCAGCCAAGCTCCAGTGCATTCTCGACATGGCGAATCTGGCTCCCTCGGCCGGAAATCTCCAGGCGTACGAGATCTATCAGGTTGAAGCATCCCATCCGCGCGCGGCGTTGGCGCGAGCGGCGGACCAGTCGTTCATTGCGCAAGCGCCGGTGATCCTCGTATTCTTTGCGAACACCGGGCGGTCTGCTCGGAAGTATGGAGCGCGCGGGCGCGAGCTTTACGCGATTCAGGACGCGACGATTGCCGCGACGTATGCGATGCTGGCGGCGGTGGACCAGGGGCTGAGCACGGTGTGGATCGGCGCGTTTGATCCGAGCAAGGTGACGGCCGCGCTGGGCGCGCCGCCGGACTGGACCCCGGTCGCGGTCCTGCCCATCGGGTACGCCGCCGAGTCGCCGGCGGCCACGCCCCGGCGGCCGATCAACGAGATGGTTCACAAAACTTAGGCGGCGCAAACGGTTAAAAGAGAACACGAAGGCCGGGGTTGACTGGTGGCCCCGGCCTTCGTGCGCAAAGGAGGAGGAAGAATCTACGACGATTGTATTATCCTCGCACCGCCCTTCCAGTGATTATGCTTACGATTATTCTCATACTCATTCCAGAAATTATGTTACTTATTGCGCAGTCGCGAGCGGCTTGATTTTGGCAAGCGTGGCCGGTCCGATGCCTTTAACGCGGAGCAGATCATCTACCGTCGCATACGGGCGACCGTCTACGATTAGCTGCGCGGTCTTTGGGCCGACGCCGGGGAGTGTCTCCAGTTCGGCCAGCGTAGCGGTGTTGATGTTGACAGGCGCGAGGGCGATTGCCGGCGCGGACCGCTGCGGCGCATCCTGCGTCGGCTGCGGGGTAGGCGATGGAACGGGCGCGGACAGCACCGGTCGGCCCGCTGGATCGGAACGGCGCGGCACATACACCTGCGCGCCATCCTGAAGCTCAGTCGCCTTGTTGACCCGTTCGAGGTCCGCATCGGGGCTGGGTCCGCCGGCCGCGCGGATGGCGTCGTCGACGATACTGCCGGGCGGCAAAGTTTGCACGCCGGGGGCAAGCACCGCGCCGATGACATCGACGCGCAGCGGGCGCGGGGTAGCGGTCGGCTGCGGAGTCGGCGAAGGCTCGGCCGTGGAGGTTGCCGCGGGGGTGGGCGGGGGGATGATCTGAATTGGCTCGGCCGCGGGCCGGCGCGTGAACAACAGCGCAGCGGTCAAAACGGCCAACCAGAAGATGAGCACGATAGGTAGCGAGTTTCGTAGCTTCATAGCGGCGCCTGGAAGAGTGGATTTGGAGTTGCTTTGAAAATGAATAACGGCGCTGCCGGCAGACGTGCAGCGCCGTTATTGCGTATGATTGCCCCAGAAACCACGTGAACCTGTCGTCATTGCGTGCGACACGGATATTATATCGTGAAACTCATCTCATGTAAACAGTATCTTGTGATTAGCGCGGCGTGACAGACAGGTGACAGCGCGCTCGACGTGGCGCGGGGGCAGAACGATCCGCCAGGGCGTTTTGCGATCCCGCCAATTCGCAACTTTACGTTACAGTTCGCACATACTGAAGCCGCTCAGTCAGATCGCCGCAGTCCAGAAGAAGGTCAGCTACGATTTTCTGGGGGGCGCGTAGCGGCGGGAGGGTCAGACTGGGGGGGCGCCTGCCTTACCGGAATCCGCGGCGTACTGGCCGGCGATGATTTCGCGCAGGACATCCAGGTCGACGTCGGCCAGTTTGTTGATGTAGAGACATACGAGGGATTTCTTGTGCTTGCCGAGCCGGGCGTATAGCGCGTCTGCGCCTGGGAAGTCGTCGCCGACATAGAAGGTCATGTTGGCTTTGCGGGGCGAGAAAGCCGCGGCCGGCATATCACCCTCGCGCCCCGTTTCGTAAACATAGTGAATGGAGCCGAACCCGATGATCGACGGCCCCCACATGACCGGCTGAAGCCCGGTCACCTCCTTGTAGAGCGCCAGAGAAACGCGCGCATCCGCGCGACGGCGGGGGTTTTCGATAGCTGCGATGAAGTCATCGACGGAGGCGGCGGTTGGTCTGGTCTTATTTTCGGCCACGTCCATCTCCTTCGCGGGAGGGGCGGTTGCCGGCGCCAGCCGGCTGGAATAACCGACTGGCGGGCTCGGGTTGTGCGCGTGTTAACCCCGTCCGTCGATCAGGCCACGGGCTGGTCTCCCTCGGCCGGGGGCAGGCCAGTCGTGGATGCGGACCTGGCAGGCGGCGCGTCGTCGCCCATGAAGCTGCGGAACGCCTTCATCAGTTCGAGCGGCACGGGGAAGAGGATGGTCGAGTTGCGCTCGACCGCGATCTCGGTAAGGGTCTGCAGGTAGCGCAGTTGGATGGCGGCGGGTTCCTCCGAGATGGTCTTGGCGGCCGCGGTCAACTGGCGCGACGCCTCGAACTCGCCTTCGGCGTGGATGATCTTGGCGCGCTTTTCGCGTTCGGCCTCGGCCTGGCGGGCCATGGCGCGCTTCATCGTGTCGGGCAGCTCAACATCCTTGACTTCGACGATGCTGACCTTGATCCCCCAGGGCTCGGTTTGCTCGTCGATGATTTGCTGGAGCCGCGCGTTGATTTCGTCGCGGCGCGCCAGCAGGTCGTCCAGCTCGGATTGTCCCAGCACGGAACGCAGGCTTGTCTGAGCGATCTGCCAGGTCGCCTTGCGGTAGTCCTCGACGCGCACGATGGCGGCGGAGGGATCGACGACGCGGAAGTACGCCACGGCGTTCACCTTGACGGTCACGTTGTCCTTGGTGATCGCTTCCTGCGAGGGCACATCCAGGGTGATGACGCGGAGGTCGACTTTAACCATCCGGTCCACGATGGGGATGATGAAGAACAGGCCGGGGCCCTTGGCTCCAACGAGCCGGCCCAGGCGGAAGATGACGCCGCGTTCGTACTCCTGCACCACCTTAATGGCGGAGCTCAGCACAACGAAAGCGCCGAGACCAATCGCTGCGATGACAAGCAGCGAGCTAAGAATTCCACCCATTTCGCGCCTCCTAATGAGAAGTATAACACAAGTTGCGCGAATACAGGTTAAGGGATTCATTTGACGGGCGCGGCGGCGTCGTGATATCATGCGCATATGACGTGGGTCATCGCAGCCCTCCCTCTCGGCTTACCGGAGCGGAGGGTTTGTTTTTGCAGGCCGAGTTTGAGAGAGCAGCCGTTGTCATGCAAGTAGGAATCGACGCCAGACTCGTCTACTACACCCGGGCCGGCATCGGCGAATACACCCTCTGCCTTACCCAGGCTTTGGCCGACGCCTATCCTGATGATCGCTTCGTCCTGCTCCAGGACAAGCGGCAGCCCCAGAAATTGATCCGCGCCAATAACGTCGACGTGGCGCATACACGCGTCCCGAGCCACCACCGCGCGGAGCAACTCCTGTTGCCGTGGGTAGCCGAGCGCCTCAAGGTCGACGTTTTCCACAGCCCCGACTTCATCCCCCCGCTCCGGTATGAAGGCAAGCTGGTCATCACCATTCACGACCTGGCCTTTCTGATCTACCCGCATTTCCTCACGAAGGATGCCGCGCGTTATTACGGGCAGATCGACCGGGCGGTGCGCCGGGCAGACCAGATTATTGCGGTTTCGCAGAGCACGAAGAACGACCTTGCGCGGATGCTGGGCGTGCCGGAAGACAAGGTCAGCGTGATCTACGAGGCGGCGGACCCGCGCATGGCGCCGATGAAGCGGGACGAGGCGCTCCAGCGGGTGCAGGCGCTCTACGGGGTTCCCGACGAGTTCATCCTGTTCGTGTCGACGATCGAGCCGCGCAAGAATGTGGGCGGGCTGTTGCGCGCCTATCGCCGGCTGCGCGACGACTACAAGCTGACGCCCGCACTGGTGCTGGCCGGCTCGCCGGGCTGGTTGAGCGACAACGTCCACGAACTAGTGGCGGAGCTTGACCTCAAGCAGCACACGCACTTTCTGGGCCGTGTCGAGTCGACCGATCTGCCGTCGCTCTACAACGCGGCGCAGTGCCTGGTCCACCCGGCGTTTTACGAAGGCTTCGGCCTCACGCCGCTGGAGGCGATGGCGTGCGGAACGCCCGTGATCGTGTCGAACGTCTCCAGCCTGCCTGAAGTGGTCGGAGATGCGGCGCTCCTTGTCGATCCGCAGCAAGACGAAGAGATCACGGTGGCGCTGTGGCGCATCCTGACCGACGGCGGGCTGCGTGAGTCGCTGCGCAAGAAGGGATTGCAGCGCGCGGCCGCCTTCTCCTGGCGCCGCGCGGCCGAGCAAACGATGGCCGTTTACCGTCGCCTGGTGACTTAAGTGTCCCGCATTCTGGTGCTTGCCCCCCAGCTACCCGTCCCGCCCCAGGCATTAACCGGCTCCGTCCAGGGCACTACGATACGCAACTTCAACCTGATCGCCGGGCTTGCGCGACGGCACCAGGTCGACCTAGCGACGTTCCTCGCGCCCGGCAACGCGGCGGAGACGGTCGACCTGCTTAAGCCCTTCTGCCGCAACGTGCTGGCCCTGCCGCAGCCCACCCGGCAGCTTTCTGAGCGCGCCCGCGATACGATTTTGAAGGCCGCGCCCGACATGGCGCTGCGGCTGCTGTCGTATGAGATGGACGCGCGGCTGGCGGAGTTGGTCCGCGAGGCGGGGCCGTATGACGTGCTGCAGGTCGAGGGCATTGAGATGTCGCCGTATATGCCCGGAATCCGGCGCGCGGCTCCGTGGCCGGGCAAGCGGCCGTTCGTCGTGTACGACGACCACAACGCGGAGTACGTGCTGCAGCAGCGCGCGTTTGCGACCGATGCGCGGCGGCCGCGACGCTGGGTGGCGGCGGCCTACTCGCTCGTCCAGTGGCGCAAGCTGGCGGGGTACGAGCGCCGGGTGTGCCGCGCGGCCGACCGGGTGGTTGCCGTGTCGGAGGTGGACCGGGACGCGCTGCTGCGCCTTGACCCAGGGCTGGATGTCACCGTCGTGCCGAACGGCGTCGATCTCGAATTCAATCGTCCGGGCGCGGTCTTGCCGCAGCCCGACATGGGCGCGCGCGCGCTCGTGTTCACGGGCAAGATGGATTACCGGCCGAACATCGATGCGGTGACATGGTTTGCGGACGCGGTCTTGCCCCTTATCCGCCAGTCGGCGCCTGACGCGCGCTTTTTCATCGTCGGACAGCAGCCGCATCCCCGAGTCGCGGCGCTGGCAGAGCGGCCAGGCGTGACCGTGACCGGCCGCGTCCCTGACACGCGGCCTTATATTGCGGGCGCGTCGGTCTACATTATTCCGCTGCGGATCGGCGGGGGCACGCGGCTTAAGGTGCTCGAAGCGATGGCGATGGGGCAGGCGATCGTGTCGACGCGGCTCGGATGCGACGGATTTCCCTTCACGGGCGGCGCGGAGGTCGCGTTCGGCGATACGCCGGCCGAGTTCGCGCGGCAGGTGCTTGACCTGTTCGCAGATCGCGCGCGCGCGGCCGAGATGGGCCGCCAGGCGCGCGCCTTCGTCGAGGCGCACTACGGCTGGGACGCGCTCGTGCCGACCCTGGAGGCATTGTACCCGTGAGCGGGCAGGCATTCCGGCGCAGCGCACGGCTCAACATGCTCCGGGCGGCGGGCGCGGCGTATCGCAGCGCGCAGCCCACGCGCGCGCCCGAGTCGATCCTGCTCATCCGCCCCGACCATCTCGGCGACGCGCTGCTGCTGACGCCCGCGCTGGCCGCATTGCGCGCGGCGCTGCCCGGCGCGAGGCTGACGCTGCTGCTCGGCCAGTGGTCGGCGCCCGCCGTGGCGGGCAACCCGGACGTCGACGCGGTGGAGACGCTGTCGTTCCCCGGCTTCGAGCGGCAGCCCAAGGGCAATCCCCTCGCGCCGTACCGTCTGCTCACCGAAGCGGCGCGCGGGCTGCGGGGTCGTTTTGACACGGCAGTGGTCCTTCGCTACGATCACTGGTGGGGCGCATGGCTGGCTGCGGCCGCGGGAATTCCGCGGCGGATCGGTTACGCATGGCCGGAGACCGCGCCGTTTCTCACTGAGGCGTTGCATTACGAGACGGGAGGGCACGAAGCGCTGCAGAACGCGCGGCTGCTCTCCGCGCTGGCGCCGGGACTTGAGAATGGTCTTGGCCCGGCGCGCTACTTCGTAAGCGAGGCGGATCGGGCGTGGGCGGCCGCGCGGGTGGCGGAACTGGGCGAGCGGCGCGCGCCGCGCATCGCGATTCATCCGGGCGCGGGCGCAGCGGTCAAGCAGTGGCGGGTCGAGCAATGGGTCGCCGTGGCCGAGGCGCTGGCCGCGGAGACAGGCGCCACGTTCGCCCTGACCGGCGGGCGGGGAGAGCGCGAGCTTACCGGGGGAATCGCGATGCGTCTTGCCGCGCGCCATCTGGACCTGGCCGGGGAGACGACGTTCGGACAACTTGCGGGTGTGTTCGCGCAGTGCGATCTTGCGCTTGGGTCTGATTCGGGGCCGATGCACCTGGCGGTGGCCGCAGGCGCGCGGACGGTTCACCTGTACGGGCCGGTTCCCGCGGCGAAGTTCGGACCGTGGGGCGATCCCCAACGGAACGTCGTGCTGAATTCGCCCTTCCTGTGCGCGCCGTGCGACCGGCTTGACTGGCCGCCCGCCGCGCTGCCGCTGCACCGCTGCGTTGCGGCCATCTCACCTGAACAGGTTATCGACGCCGCGCTGCGGCTGCTTAGGAGCGACTCATGACCTCAACCCCGATGCTGGTCGTCATCGAAGAAGATAAGCATTGGTGGTTCGCCACGCGCACGCGGGCGATCCTGGCTTACCTTGACCGCCATGTCGGACCAGGGCGCGGACGCCGCGTGCTTGACGTCGGCTGCGGCGCGGGCAACATGATGCATCACCTCGCCCATTACGGGTCGGTTGTCGGAGTGGACAACAACCCGAAGCCGCTGGAGGTGGCGCGGGAGCGCGGGCTGGACGCGCGGCAGGGATCGGGCGACGGCTTGCCTTTTGGCGACGCGGAGTTTGACCTGGTGAGCCTGCTGGATACGGTCGAGCACGTGCCGGCGGAGGGGCAGGTCTTTGCGGAGTGCAACCGGGTGCTGCGGAAGGGCGGCAAGCTGCTGGTAACGGCGCCGGCGTTCATGTTCCTGTGGAGCAAGAACGACGTGATTAACATGCACCAGCGCCGCTACACCGTAGGGGAACTGAGGGGCAAGCTGGAGGCGCACGGCTTCAGCGTGCTGCGCATCTCTTACAATAACTTCTTTATCTTCCCCGTGGCCGCGCTGTTCATCCTGCTGCGGCGGGGCCGTGCGGAGCCTGAACTGGCGTCGCCGCATTTCGACGACGAGGCGTACCAGGTGGAAATGGAGCCGGCGTCGCCCTTGGTGAACACAGTGCTGACGTGGGTGGGGAAGCTGGAGGTGGCGCTGCTCAAGCGCCTCGCGCTGCCTTTCGGCACCTCGATTATTGCGATTGCGGAGAAGCGATAACGCCAACCGCAAAGGACCAAAGAAACGACGCGGCGCCGAGTCTTGCTGAGGAGCTTCGTGGAGCTTTGGTTCTTTGATCCTTTGTGGTCAGCGGACGCTCACCAATCCAACGCGAGCAATTGCGCCAGGTCGGCGGCCGAGTGCGAACCGCGCACGCGGACGCGTTTCAGCTCGAAAATGTCGTCCAGCGTGTGCTCGACGCCCTGCTGGGTGGTGAGTCCGCCCCAGAAGCCGGCGGATTTGAATACGGCGATTGCCTGCGCGTCGTACTTGCCCGAAGGGTAAGCCACCCACCGCGGCGTTTGCCCTAACTTCACCTCGATCGCTTCTTTGCTCCCCAGCGCTTGCCACACCAGGTAATCGACCGGCTGCCCGGCGAGGTTCGGGTGGTTTCGGCTGTGGGAGCCGAACTGCTGGCCGGCCGCGGCCATCTCCTGAATCTGCGGCCACGACATGTACTCGGGCCGCTCCTCCGTAACGAAGTCCGTGATGATGAAAAACGTGCCGGCGACCCCGGCCTCGCGGAGCGCGGGGAATGCGTTTTCGTAGTTGTCCCGATAACCGTCATCGAACGTGAGGATGACGGGCTTTTCGGGGAGGGCGCGGCCTTGCGCGAGCGCGTACAGGAGGTCAATGTAGTGATACATCAAGACGGGCACGCGCAGCGCGCGCGTATCGCCGTCGGGCGTGGGGCCGAGCGTTGGGGTCGGAGACGGCGTCGAAGTCGGCGCGCGGGTTTGCGTGGGCGAGGGCGTCGCGCTTGGCGTTACCGTCGCCGTGGGCTCGGGAATGGCGGACGGGGTGGCTGTGGGCGCGGGAGATGGCAAAGCTGTGGGCGGCGCGGCGGGTTCGGTCGCAAGCGTCGTTGCGATCGCGCTGGCGACTGGAGTGACCTGGGTCATGCGGGCTTCAGATGTGGTCGCGGCAAGCTGAGGGCCGGGTGTGGACCGCGGGGCAGGCGCCTGCGCACAGCCAACCAGCGCCAGGATCAGGGCCAACAGCGCGGAAGCGGCGCGCGCGTATCTGAATATATTTGTGAACGTTGGTATCAC
>JALOOB010000364.1 GCA_025454635.1 Anaerolineae bacterium | reverse complement strand
CGCCGGGCCGGTTCAAAGATGTTCGCCCTCGGAACCTTCGCCCGTAAGGGGATTCTCTAAGAAGCTGTTTGAAAAGGGCGTTTTGCCCGGCGCGCCGCCCGGCGATCAATCGCCGGGCTACGAGGCAACGCCCCCTGAAGGGGGCTGACAGCCCTCGCGCGGCGCAAAGCCCGTTTACGGGGCGCCGTTCAGAAGCCCGGCGATGAATCGCCGGGCGGTGGAGCAGATCAGCGAGCTTTTCAAACAGTCTCTAAGCGCCAAACGAAAGGGGCTGCCCGAAAAGAATCGGGCAGCCCCTTTTTCTTGTTGCGTCGTCGGCTTGCGCCCTATTCGGTGCCCGCCATGCGCGGGTCGAGCGCATCGCGCAGGCCGTCGCCGAGGAAGGTGAACGCCATCACGACGAGCGCCACGCAGATGGCCGGCGCCAGGAGGATCGCAAGCTGGCTGTTGAACGCCGTCTGTCCTTCCAGCATCAATTGGCCCCAGCTAGTGACGAAGAAGGCGTCGGGGTTGGTGGCCGGCCGCAGGCCGATGCCAAGGTAGCCGAGGATGGCTTCGGTGATGATCAGCCCGGGGATGCGGAAGGCCGTGTAGACGATGATCACGCCGAGCGTGTTAGGCAGCAGGTGGTGCGACATAATGCGCGTCGTCGGCGCGCCGATCATACGCCCGGCTTCCACGAACTCCTTCTGCTTCAGCGAGAGCACGTTGCCGCGCACCAGGCGCGCAATCGTCACCCAACTGACGATCGCGAGCGCGACGAACAGCAGGATTAACCCGTTCATGAGCTGTCCGATTGCCGTCTCGCGCAGGGAGACCATGACGATGATGAAGAACAGCAGGTCGGGGAACGCATAGATGACGTCGGTCAGCCGCATGAGCAGGTTGTCGACTTTGCCGCCTGCATACCCTGCCGTCATCCCGATCACGCCGCCTACAACCAAAATGATCATTGTCGGGATGAGGCCCACGGCCATCGAGACGCGCGCGCCGTACAGGGTGCGGCTCAGCACGTCGCGGCCGAGCGTGTCTGTGCCCAGCAGGAACTGCGGCTCGCCGCCTTCCATCCATGCCGGAGGAAGGTAGGTCTTGCCTGAGTAGATTTGGAGCGGGTTGTGCGGCGCAAGCGCGTCGGCGAAGACCGCGACGAAGAAGAACACAACAATGACAACGAGGCCGGCCATCGACATCTTGTTCTTCACAAGCCGGCGCATCGAGTCCTTGAAGAGGCTGCGCGGCGGCCTCGTGATCACCATCTCGTCAAGCGATAGCTTGCGCGCGGGATTAGCAGTGGTCATGGCTCACTCTCCTCCTTCGCCTACTCCAACCGGATGCGCGGATCGACGAAACTGTAGATCAGGTCCACGCTCAGGTTTGCCAGGGCGACCAGGAACGCATAGATCAAGGTCGTGCCCATGATCATGGAGTAGTCGCGCTGCCCGATAGACTGCACGTAGGCGCGGCCCATTCCCGGAAAGCCGAACATCGTCTCGATGATGAACGAGCCGGTGACCAGGCCGGCCAACGACGGGCCAAGAATCGTCACCACGGGGATCAGCGCGTTCTTGAGCATGTGGCGCAGGATGACCGCCCGCTCCTTGAGGCCCTTCGCGCGCGCGGTGCGCACATAGTCCTGCCGGATCACTTCCAGCATCGACGTGCGCGTCAAGCGCGCGGTGAAGGCCATGGTGCCGAAGCCAAGCACAAGCGCCGGCAAGATCCACGGGGTGATCGTATCCCACGTTCGCGGCACGACCGGCACTAACCCCAGCCACCTCGCAAAGATGACGATCATGAAGATGGCCATAACGAAGCTGGGCACGGAGATGCCGATCGTTGCGATCACCAGGCTGACATAGTCGGCAAAACTGTTGTGTTTCAACGCTGCGATAATGCCTACGGGGATGCCGACGATCAACGCGAAGGCCAAAGCAATCAACCCGAGGCGGATCGAATAGCCGAAGCGGCTGTACCAGAGGGGGCGATCCGCGGGCGGGCTGAACAGGATATCCTGCACGGTGCGACCGCGGGTGCGGTAAGACGGGCCGAGGTTGCCGCAGATCGCGCCGCAGACGAACGTCCCCTTCTTATTGACATCTCCAATCGTGTAGGCCACGAACTGGCGCCACAGGGGCTTGTCAAGGCCATAGTAGGCATTGAGCGACTTCTGCGTCGACGCATCCACCTGGCGGCGTTCGGCGCTGGTGTCCCATGGCCCCCCGGGCGCGCTGCGCATAATAATGAAGGTGACCAGCGCGACCGCAAAGAGGGTGGGGATCATCCAGAGCAAGCGGCGGACTATGAAAGTAGTCATTCGGCACCTGTCAAGGGAGTTTTCTCTATCGAAAGGGGAGAGCCGACCGGCCGGCTCTCCCCATCCGCGTTAGCTAATCACCCTGAGGTCAGGGGATCGCCGCCGTATCGATCGTAATGGTCCACGGGGTCAACTGCCCGGGGAATTCGCCGTCTTGCGGCGTCGGGTTATAGCCCTTGACCCACGGCTTCACGAGGAAGCTGTTGGCGGTGTTGTAGCCGAAGGCCGAGGGGAATTGGGCCAACAGCACCTGCTGGGCCTGCTTGTACAACTCCATGCGCTTCGCCGGATCGAGTTCCACATCCGCCTGCCCCACCAGTTGGTCGAACTCCTCGTTCTTCCAGCCCTGACGCTGCGCGAACGTGGTGTCCGACTTCCAGTATACGCTCAGCCAGTTCTGCGGATCCGGGTAGTCCGCGCACCAGCCCTGGCGGGCAAGGAGCGGGAAGGTCGCGGGATCCTTGGTCAGCGCAGTCCAGGTGGTTGGATCGACCGGGTCGAGCGCGATGTCAACCCCCAGGTGTTCCTTGAAGTTGGCAGCCAACCACTCGTGGCGAACGCGGTTGCGCGGGGTGTCGCCGTACGTGATCTTCATGCCGAGCGCGTTCAGCTTCTCGGGCCCGCCGAAGGTCGACTCGGCCAGCGTGGTCTTCGCCAGCTCGGGATCGAATTTCATCGGAGAGGTGGGGTCGTACCCAGGGTACCCGGGCGGGATCCAGGTCCACGTCGCGGTCGAAAGGCCCTGATCCACGTCTTTGGCCCAACTTTCCGCGTCAAACGCATAGGCGAACGCCTCGCGCACCTTCGGATCGATAAATGGTGAGTCGTACTCATTACCCGCCGGATCCGTGTACTTCGCAGCCAGGCCCAGCTTGATGACAATGGTGCAGGAACCCGGGTATAGCACATGCTGTGCCTTCAGGTCCGGGTCAGCCTCGATCGTCTTAAGGTCTTCGGCGACCGCAGCCACAACGTCGAACTCGTCATTGCGATAGGCCTCGAAGGCAACCGCGCTATCCGTGATGTAGCGGTATTCGAGGTTGTACGCCGGGACGTTCGGTCCCTCGAAGTTCGGGTTGGGGACGAACAGGGCCTGCACGAAGGGCTCGAGAGTTTGCAGGACGAAGGGGCCGTTGCCGATCTGGAACTTAGAGCTGTTCCACCAGTTCTCGCCGCCCTCGGTGATCAGTTCTTCCCGAGCCGGGTAGGCGACCCAGATGCCCATAATAGTGTGGAAGTCGCGTACGGATCGTCGGCGTTGCACTCCGAGCCGTCCAGCTTGGTCGCCTTGACGCCCAACTCAGCCTTGAACTTCTCCGCGTCGTAATCCTCAGCCGCGGTGTCCGCGCCGCGCCACTCCGGCGCGCCCTTGATCTCGTCGGTGATGGAAGCATACTCGCCCGCGGTTTCCGGGTCGATGTTGCGCTGGAGCGCATACTCGAAGCGCTTCGCGTTCAGCGGCGCGCCGTCCGAGTACTTAAGGCCTTCCTTGACCGTGAACGTCAGGACGGTGGCGTCGTCGTTGTATTCCCACTTCTCGGCCGCGCCGGGCACGGTTTCCAGCTTCTCATTGAAGGTGGTGAGGCCCTGGTACATCATCTGAAGATGCGCGATTTCGTTAACGAAGGAGCTCTTCTGCGGATCGATGACGTCAGGATAGGTGGGAACATTGACGCGCAGAACGGCTTCCTTCGGCAGCGCGGTCGGGGTGGCAACCACTTCGACCTGCTTCTCGACGACCTGGGTCTGGACGACCTGGACTTCCTTCTCCACAACCTGGGTCTGGACGACCTGCTTCTCGACGACCTGGGTCACCACCTTCTCGACGACCTGCGGGGCGGGGGCCGGGCAGGCAGTCAGGATCATGCTGACAACCACGAGGATGCCGAGGACGACGGACCATTTCTTAAGTGACATGTCTCCTCCTAGAGTGATGCGGTGCGTTGTATCCGGACCTGAAAAGTGCGTCGGAAAAACTGCGACGCAAGGGCTGCGCCAGCTTCACCGAGAGACGTGTTTGATCGCCCTTACTTACCTCCTTCTTATTGAGGATAGAGCCAGCAGGCCGTGTAGTGGCCGCTCCCGTACTCCTTGAAGACGGGCTCTTGCTCCCGGCAAACATCCATCACCTTGGGGCAACGGGTGCAGAAGTTGCAGCCCTTGGGCGGGTTCGCCGGCGAGGGCACATCCCCTTCGAGGATGATGCGCTTGCGCTTCTCTTCAACTACCGGATCGGGGATCGGCACTGCCGACAACAGGGCCTGCGTGTAAGGGTGCATCGGGTTCGCGTACAACTCGTCCCGATCCGCCAGTTCCATGATCTTGCCGAGGTACATGACGGCGATGCGGTCCGAGATGTGGCGCACCACGGACAGATCATGGGCGATGAAGAGGTACGTAAGCTTGAACTGCTCCTGGAGGTCTTCTAGCAGGTTGATGACCTGCGCCTGAATGGAGACGTCCAGGGCCGAGATCGGCTCGTCGCACACGATAAACGACGGATTCACCGCAAGCGCGCGCGCCACGCCAATGCGCTGGCGCTGTCCGCCCGAAAACTCGTGCGGGTACCGGTTGATGAAGTAGGGGTTTAGCCCCACCACCTTGAGCAACTCTCGTACGCGTTCGATCCGCTCGCTCTTCGTGCCGATGTTGTGCACCTCCATCGGCTCTGAAACGATGCTGCCCACGGTCATGCGCGGGTTGAGGGAGGCATAGGGGTCCTGGAAGATCATCTGCATTTGGCGGCGTTGCTTGCGCAGGTCTTCGCCTTGCAGCTTAGTCAGCTCTTTGCCCGCCACTTCGACCGTGCCCTCGGTCGGCTTGTACAACTGCAGGATGGCGCGGCCGGTCGTCGACTTGCCGCAACCCGACTCGCCGACCAGGCCCAGCGTCTCGCCCGCGTAGATGTCGAAGTTCAGTCCGTCGACCGCCTTGACGCCGCTCGGCCCACCGGCGCATTGACGCTCGTCGGGGTCATGCTCGGCGCATTCATGCCACCACCTCCGCCGGTTCAATCTCCACCGTGTACGGCGTCTCCCGTGTGACTTCGCGGTGGCACGCGACCTTGTGCCCCGGCGCGACAGGTTCGAGGCGAGGGTTGTCCGTCGCGCAAATCTCGATGCGATAGTTGCAGCGGGCGTAGAACGGGCAGCCCTTCGGCAAATCGATCAGGTCCGGCGGCAGCCCTTCGATGGACGACAGGCGATGCTCGCGCGTCGCATCGAGGCGGGGCAGCGATCCCAGCAGCCCGATCGTGTACGGGTGCCGCGGGTTGCCGTAGAGCTCCTTGACCTGCGCCTCTTCCACAATAAAGCCCGCGTACATCACGATCACGCGGTCTGCCAACCCGGCCACCACACCGAGGTCGTGCGTGATCCAGATGATCGCCATGCCGATTTCGTCGCGCAACCGTTTGACCAGGTCCGCGATCTGCGCCTGGATGGTCACGTCGAGCGCCGTGGTCGGCTCATCCGCGATCAGGAGTTGCGGGTTGCAGCTCAAGCCCATCGCGATCATCACGCGCTGGCGCATCCCGCCCGAGAACTGGTGCGGGTAGTCATCCAGTCGTTCCGCAGCCCGCGGGATGCCCACCAGCTCCAGCAGCTCGACCGCGCGCTTGCGGGCCTTCTCCTTGTCCATGCCGAGATGCAGCATGAGGGCTTCTGAAATCTGGAACCCGATCGTCAGCACCGGGTTGAGGGAGGTCATGGGGTCCTGGAAAATCATCGCGATGCGGTTGCCGCGCACCTGGCGAATTTCATCGTCGGAGAGTTTCAACAGGTCCTTGCGGTCGTCACCCGTGCCGAACCACACCTGGCCGGCGGTCACCTTGCCCGGGGGCATGGGGATCAGGCGGAGCAGCGACATCACGCCGACGCTCTTGCCGCAACCGCTCTCCCCTACTATTGCCAGTGTTTCGCCTTCGTCTAAGTGGTAGTTGATGCCGTTGACCGCGTGGACGACGCCGTCTTGGGTGAAGAAGCGCGTTTCCAGCCCCTTCACCTCCAATAATCTACTCATCCATTTCCTCCGGGCGGACCTGGGGTGCTTTTTAGGAGCGGTTGGATCATAGCACAGCGGTAATGGGGTGTCAAGTGAATCAAAAACCACTTAAATCGAAATAGTTAGACGTCTACTAAGCGCAGAGGCCGGAGAGAACTCAGAGGATGGGGCGACCGACCCGCTCCATAGCTCTGAGTTCTCTCCGGCCTCGGTGGCCGAAATAGCGCCGCGCGCCAGCCGACTAATTCGGGTTAGGCTTGCTCGCCGTGACGCCGGAGGCGGGGACGAGGTGGCAGGCGACCCAGTGGTCGGCGGCCTTCTGCTCGAAGGCGGGCTCGACCTGTTTGCAGATGTCGA
>JALOOB010000363.1 GCA_025454635.1 Anaerolineae bacterium | reverse complement strand
GCCTCGGTGCGCAGCCAGGCGCGCAGGGCGTCCCATGAGCGGCGCCGGCCGCTTGAGGCGCTGGCGCGCGTCGGTCCCGTCAGTTCTTGCGACATGCCGATAACTCCATGAATGGGCGGCGGCGCGCGCCGCGCCGTGTCAGCCCGACGATTTCGTTTCGACGGTGTACGCCGTGAAGAGCAGCGCCCCGTCCGGCTTACCCGCGCGGCGCACTTCTTCGAGCCGGCCGTTCGGGTACGCCTGGCGGATCAACTCCAGGTCCTGGCCGCGTTCCGGCAGGATGATGAAAGCAGCATTATACGCCGGATCGACAAACGCGGGCGGACCGGCCAGCGGCTCGATCACGTCGTAATAAGGATTCTTCGAAATGAAGGTGGCCGAGCCAAAATCGACCCACATGCGCGGCGCGCCGAAGAAGTACTGCTTCCATCGCGGGCCGAGCCGCTGCATGTAGTGGCCGATCGCGGTCGACACCTCGCCGTTAAAGCTGCCGTAGACCATGCTCTCCTGATACGGCCCGAAGTAGTAGCGCACGCTGCCGAAAACCAGCGCGGCGGCGACTGCGAGCGCCAGCGCCTGCCGGCCAAGCCGCGGCATGCCGGTCAGTGAGGCAAAGATGCGCGCGAACTCGCGCAGCGCGACCGCGACGAAGAACATGGCCGGGATGCTGCTCGACACGATGCGCTGGCTGGAGGGCGCGTTGTCGGTGAGCGCGCCGCCCGCGATGATGACGCCGAAAAACAACCGCCTCGTCTCCCGACGTATCAACCCGGGGCGTTGGCCGGTTTATCAACCGCGTCAAGCTCAAGACGACGCCGAGCAGGAAAAGGATCGACGCGGGAAAATCGAGCAGGGGCGACGACGGGCGGTAGAAGTCGGTGCGGTCGAGAAAATGGTTGAACGCAAAGAAGACCCTGCGAAACTGCTCGGCCAGCACCAGCGCCTCGCTCCGGCCGAGCATCTGCGCCTCGCGTTCAAGCCACCCCGTCTGCAGGATGCCGACCTGGTTCATGCGCGCGTTAAAGTCGTCGGGGTGCTGGACCGCGTAAAGCGCCATTGGCCCGACTGAGACGGCGAACGCGATGACCAGCGCAATCAGGCCCGAACGCGAGCGCGCCAGGAAACCGCGTTCGGTGAGCGCGGCCCAGAGGATCACGCCGAGCAGGATGACCGGCACCTGCCGCCCGCCGGTGTAGAAGTAGAGCGCCAACCCGGCCAGCAAACCGGCGACAGCCCACGGCCACGCGCGGCGCCCCGCGCCCTGCCAGCCCATCACCAGGAAATACAGCGCCCACACGACGAAGAACGGGTCAGCGATGTTGTTCAGGCCGAGTCGGCTGTAATGGATGTGGTAGCTGTATCCCGCCACGAGCAGGCCGGTGAGGATCGCCATATTGCGGCCAAAGAGGCGGCGCGTGAGCATATACGCGCCGACGACGCTGGCCGCGCCCATAACCGCCCACGGCAGGCGCAGCCCGACCATATTGTCGCCCGCCAGCTTGAGCCAACCGGCCTGGAAGAAGGCGTAAAGCGACGGCATGGAGAGGTGGCCGGTGCTGAACATGTTGATGAGGCGCCCATCCAGCGAGCGCCTCGCGCGCCCACCGCCCGAAGTTGCCCTCGTCGCCGCTCAGGGTCCAGGGGATCGAGTCGACGCGCCATGCGCGCAAGGCCAGCGCAAACGCGAAGATCGCCAGCACGGCGAGTGGCTCCCAGCCGAGGCCGGCCAGCGTTTGCCGGAAGCCGGCGACCGCTTCGCGCGGCCGCGGCAGCGTCGCAGCGAGACACAGCAGCATGCCTGCCACCCAGGTCCAGAAGATGGGCCAGTAGGTCAGCTGCGGCGAGCGCAGCCGCAGCACCGCCAGCGCGCCCAGGCCGATGCCCGCCGCGGCCACGGCAATGCGCAGCCACTCTTCGCGCGAGCGCGCCGGATCCGCCGCGGACGGCTCGTCAGAGGCAGGCGCAGGCCGGGCGAGAAGCGCCAGGCACAGCGCGGACGCGGCGTAGAACAGCGCGCCGTCCCAGAAGTATTCGGGGCGTTTGGCGAAGTAGAACTGCCCGAGGACCGCGAAGAGCAGGCAGGCGAGCAGGAGCGCCCAGCGAGCAACCGAGCGATTCACGCGGCGGCCTCTGCTAGGGGTGCGACGGGTCTGTCGTCGGCGACTGTGATTTCTTGCGACATTGCGCGAACTGATACGCGCCCTGCTCGGGCAGCGGCTCCTCGTAGTAAGGCCGCAGCCACCGCTCGAAGAGCCGGCGCTGGCCGTCAAAAAGCATCCACTTACCCAGCAGGCGCTTGGTGATCAGGCTGGGCACGCCGAGATAGTGGCTGAGATCAAAGCGCCGGTGCGCCGCGGCCGAGAAGTAGTACGTCTGCTCCTCGACCTCCAGCCCGGCAGCTTCGAAGCGACGCTTCCACTCCTCCGGGGGGTGGACATGGTAATGATACGAGATGCGGTTGAACAACTGCCCGTAGCGCTCGCCCAGCCCCTTCAGACCGACGCTCCTGAACGCGGTCGAGCCGAGCAGGTATTTCGGGTAGAGCTCGCTGGGCAGCGTTGTGGCGAAGAGGCCGCCGGGCCTGAGCACCCGGCTGATCTCGCGCAGCACGGCCGCATTGTCCGGGATGTGCTCGATGACGCAGTTGCTGATGACCGTGTTGAAGCTCGCGTCCGCAAACGGGAGCGCGGTTGCGCTGGCGAACATGACTTCGCGATACACGTCCTTACGCGCCGCCGCTTCGGGCAGGTCACGCGCCATCACGTCGATCCCCACGTCGATCGGCAGCCGCTCGTAGGCGATGGATGCGAAATGCCCGTCCCCGCAGCCGATGTCGAGCACGGGCGGGGTGAGCGGGACGCGCGCCATGAACCGGCACTCGACCGCGCGCAGGACCGCCCGATGCGGCGCCATGTCCTGCAGTTGTTCTCGCAGATAATCTTTCAACAGTTCTGTCCAGACTGAAACGCTTGCGGAGCATCATAGCACCACTCACCACGAAGGATCAAGGAAACGAAGCTACACTAAGATCATAAGGATTTCGTGTATCTTCGTTCCTTCGATGCTTCGTGGTGGCGTGGGACGCAATTACAGGCTAACGCGCTTCTCCCGGAACAGCCGCTCGTACTCGTCCACCGTGCGCGTCAGCTCGAAAATGCGGAAGATGTCCGGCCGCGGCTTGACGTACTGCTGCGGTTCGCGCAGCACGCGGATCAACCCTTCGGCCAGCCCGTGCGCGTCCGCAATGGGGACGATCTCGCCCATGCCGGTCATGGTCACCGGCTGCCGCACGCCGGGCAGGTTCGTCGCCACGACGGGCGTGCCGCACATGAACGACTCGACCTGCACGAGGCCGAACGACTCGGTGTTGTTAATCGAAGCGACCGTCACCACGTCGCACAGCGCAAAGAAGTTGGCCATCTGCTCCGGGTTGAGCGTGCCAAGGAAGGTCAGATAATCCTTGTGCTGCTTGATCAGCGGCTGCAGGTCGTCCCAGATCGTTTCCCCAATGACGTCTTTGCCATACGGGCCGGCGAAGACGATGCGGAACTTTGGGAACTCCTTCTGCAGGTGCGGGATCGCGTTGATGAGGTAGCCCGCGCCCTTCTCGTACGCGAAGCGCGCGGCGAACCCGATCACCTTCTCGTCGGGCGCCAGCTTGATTCGCTCGCGCAGCGCCTGGACGCCCTCGGCGGTCGGCTCGGGGATGACGACCGGCGGGAGAATGACGCGCACCTTGCCCTTCGGGTTGGCGGACTCCCGCGCGGTCTGCGGATCATTCCGCGCGCTCAGGCCCGGCCCGGCGAAACGCGAGAGGAACGGGCTGTGCCGCGCGAAGTCCTCCGTGTAGGCCACGATGGTGTCCGCCAGCTTTCCGGCCAGCAGGTTGTCCCAGTACGTGACGGTGTTGACGATCTTCCCGTACCAGACCGGCGGCATCTCAAGGTCGCAGTGATACGTGATGAGCGGCTTGCGTCCCTTGATCCGCGCCAGCAGCGCGGACAGCGCGGCCTCGATCTGCGGCAGGTGGATGCTCACCACGTCTGATTTGCCGATCTCGCGGAGCGCGACCCCGGCAAAGCCGGGCATGAAGACGCCCTTGTTGAAGCGGAACCAGACGGGCACGCGGACGACGCGAACGTCGTCGAGGATTTCCTCCGCGGGGAGCGCCTTCTGGTACTGCGACGTGAGCACGGTGACCTCGTGCCCGCGCGCCGCCAGCGCCCGCGCCAGCCGCTCGACATAGATGGTCAGGCCGCTGACGTGCGGCCGGTAGTACGTAAGGATGAACAGTATCTTCACTCGAACAGTTCCCGGTTCTCTCTGACCCACTCGACCAGTCGCGCGATGCCCTCGCGCACGCTCACCTGCGGCCGCCAGCCCCACTCGCGAAATGCCTTCGACACGTCGGCCACGAACACCGGTTGGTCGCCCGGCCGCCAGTCGGCGAACCCCGCGGGCGCAATCTCACGCCCGACCAATTCGGTGAGTAGCGGACCGAACTCGGCCCAGATGCTCAGCGTGTTTTCCGGCCCGCCGCCGAGGTTGTACGCCTGTCCCCGCGTTATGTCTATCTTTTCCGTTGCCATGCGGAACGCGCGCACCAGGTCGTCCACGTGCAGCAGGTCGCGCACCTGCTTGCCGTTCCCGTAGATCGTGATGTTCTTGCCCGTAACCGCGGCGATGACGAACCACGCCACCCAGCCCTGATCCTCCACGCCCATCTGGCGCTGCCCGTAGATGCAAGACTGGCGAAAGACCACGGAGCGCAGGCCGTAAATCCGCGAGTAATCGTGAACGTACTGGTCCGCCGAACCCTTGCTAACGCCGTAGGGACTGTGGAAATCGAGCGGCCGGTCCTCCCCCACCCCGTGCGGGTAGTCGGGCAGGACGTAGCGCGTCGCCAGCTCCTCCGCGGGCGCATCGTCCATGCCGCCGTAGACCTTGTTCGTGGATGAGTAAATCACGACCGCTTCCGGTGCGGACCTGCGCACCGCTTCCAGAACGTTGAACGTGCCGAGCGCGTTGATCTCGAAGTCGGTCCGCGGGTCGACCACGGAAGTGGTGACCGCGGTCTGCGCGGCAAGGTGATACACGGCATCGTAGCCCTTCACCGCAGGTTGGCCGCGCTGCCGCGGCGGGAGAGGTTGTCCAGCACGGTCACGTCGTCGCCCGCGCCAATGCACGCGTGCGCGAGGTTGCAGCCGATGAAGCCTGCGCCGCCAGTGATGAGGATCTTCATGGTTCCGTCACACTCTCTACTTCATGGTCGATGGGCGTCTTGCGGGCCCGCCACTTCTCCACCACCTGCCCGAGCGAAGTGCCATGGACCCACAACATGATTAGACCCATCAGGCTGAGGACAATGTAGTTAACCCCGTGCCAGATCAGCGCGATGCTCATCGCCTCCGTCTGCGCAATGCCAAAGGGTCGCAGCGACTCGACGACGAGGAAATGAAAGACCCCCACGTAACCCGGCGAAGAGGGCGCGATCATGCCGAGCGACGTCACGACGACCGCGAACACGATGGACGTGAGCGGCGCGTCCGACTGCACGGCCATGCGGACGGACCACCCCTCCGCGATGACGGCCGCCCACGCGGCGAACGAGAGCGCGATCAGCGCGGGGCCGCGCGGCCCGCGCAGCGCCGCGAAGCCGTCGATGAGGTGCTCGATCGCTGTGTAAACCCCCGGCCGGTCGAGAAAGCGAATGTGGCGCAGGACCGCGTGGGACCAACCGAGCACGCGCGTCTTCCAGAAGGACAGGAGGACAATGACCGCGGACGCAGCCAGCGCGCCGATGCCGAGCGCGTAGGCCGAGCGCATAATCAGCGGCGGCAGCTCGACAAAGGGGAGCAGGAGCACGAGCACGCCGAGGCAAGAGAGGATGTCGAGCAGGCGCTCCACGACGATAGTCGAAAGCACACGCGCCGCGCCCACGGGCTGCTCGCTCGCCAGCAGCACGAGGCGGACAATCTCGCCGACGCGGCCGGGGAAGACATTGCTCGCCAGGTAGCCGGCGGATTGCGCGGTGAAGACCGAGCCGTAGGGCACCTCATGCTCGGGCAGAAAAAGAATCTGCCAGCGCTTCGCCTTGATGAGCGCCATCGCGGTGATGCCGAGGATCGCGGGGATGACCCAGATCCACCGCGCCTGTTGCAGCGCGGCCCACAGCGCCTGAAAGTCGATTGACCGTAGGGCAAGCCACAGGCAGACCGCGCTGATGCCCAGTTCAAGGGCGCGCTGCAGCCACGCTCGTGAGCGCTTGCGCTTGCCCCCGGGCAATTCCCCCTCCCCGCTCGTGCCGGACAATAATGCCTCCGCGTGATAAACGACGGCGAATTATAGCACTGGGAGAAGGTCGCGCCAAAGAAGCGGCGAATTCAACCAAGACTTCCAAGTG
>JALOOB010000362.1 GCA_025454635.1 Anaerolineae bacterium | reverse complement strand
CGGCTGGGCATCGCCGTCTCTGGGACTGTGGGCATGCTTCTCCTCGCCAAGGAGGAGGGCCTCGTCACCGCCATTGCCCCCTTGCTGGCGCAACTCCTCGAAAATGGACTTTACCTTGACGAGAGCGTCGTCCGCCAAGCGTTGCTCCTGGCCGGCGAATAGCTACCGGCCTTCCAAATACCGCAACACCAGCCGCAGCACCGCCTCGGCGGAGAGCGCCTTGTTCGCGAGCCGATCCCCGTCCCACACGTGCCGCTCACCCCACTCAGCGCCCTCGGCGGACAGGTGGATGCAGACGAGGCCGACCGGCTTGCCCGGCGTCGCGCCGGTCGGGCCGGCGATGCCGGTGACGGAGGCCGCGATGTCCGCGCCGTACGCCCGGCGCGCGCCCTGCGCCATCTCCGCGGCCGTCTCCGCGCTCACCGCGCCGCGCAGCGCGAGGGTTTCTTCTCGCACGCCGACGATGCCCTGCTTCGCGCTGTTGGCGTAGGTGACCGCGCTGCCGAGGAAGTAGGCGGAACTGCCCGAAACATCGGTGATCAGGTCAGCAATGAGGCCGCCGGTGCAGGACTCGGCAAGGGCGAGGGTCAGGCCGGAATCGACCAGTTGCGCGTGGACGGCCAAAGCCAGCGGGTGCGGCCGCTCGATCAGGCGCAGCGCGCTTTTCTCCCCGTCGATCACGCTTCCTCCTCATCATCGGCCCCTGGCTCGGGCAGGTAGAGGGTAAAGACAGTGCCCTGGCCAACCTCGCTCTCCACTTCGAGCTCCCCGCCGTGCGCCTCGGCCACCCACTTGGCAATGGAGAGACCGAGCCCCGCGCCGCCTGGCCGCGCGCGGCTGCGATCGGCGCGGTAGAAGCGCTCGAAGATGTGCGGTAGGTCTTCCTCAGGGATGCCGCAGCCGGTGTCGGCCACGCTGACCAGCACCCAACCGGCCTCGCGTTTGAGCGTGAGCGTCACGTCGCCGCCGGAGGGCGTGTACTTGATCGCGTTGTCGACGAGGTTGAGGAGCAACTGCCGAAGGCGGTCCGCGTCGCCGAGCACGACGGCTTGATCTTCGGTGCCAAGGCGGACGCGGACGCCCGTATTCTGGCTGATGACTTGGCCTTGACGGTAGACATCGAGGATCAGGGTGTCAAGTTCGACGGGCTGAAGCTGAAGTTGAAGGCCGGCATCCGCCTGCGCGAGCAGCAGCAGGTCGTTAACCAGCCGGCGCATACGCGCGGTTTCGTTGCCGATGGCTGCGAGGCTTTCGTTGCGCATCGTCGGGTCGTCGGCTGCGCCGCGGCGGAGCAGGTCGAGATTGCCCTGGATGGTTGTGAGTGGGGTGCGCAGCTCGTGGCTCACATCGGCGACGAGACGCTGCTGCGTGTCGAAGGAAGTTTCGAGCCGGCCGAGCATGTCATTGACGGTGGCGGTGAGTTGGCCCACCTCGTCGTTGACTGCGCCCATGGGGATGCGCTGGCTGAGGTCGCTTGTGCCGGTGATCTGCTGCGCGGTCTCGGTGACGTTCTTGATCGGCTGGAGCGCAGCGCGCGCAAGGATGCTCCCGCCGACGGCTGCGAAGATGAGCGCGAGGACGCTGCCGAAGAGGAGCGCGCGGCGCACGACAGCGAGCGCGTCGTCAATGTTGGCCATAAGCGCGGCGACTTCGACCACGCCTACCACCTGGTTGCCGATAGGAATGGGCATACTGGCGACATGGAGCCGGACGTCGCCGGCCTGTACAGTCATATATCGGGGCCGCCCGGCTTCGAGGTTCTGGAGCAGGACGGACGGCACGGGGAGACGTTGCCCGCGGAGGTTCTCCGACAACTGCGCCACCCGGCCGTTGAGCTGCACGATCTGAACGAAATACTGCGAGCCGAACGCGTCGATGGACGTCGGCAGCTTCGCGCGAGCCGACAGCATCACCGCCATTGGATCATTCTCCTGTTGAATGACCGCGATGACGTCTTCGGCCTGCGCCACGAGCCGCTCCTGGAGGTTCACGATCAAGATGCGGCCGACGACGGAATAGATCAGGATGCCAAGGAGGAGCAAGGTGAGCGCCAGCAGGCCCGTATACCACAGGGTCAGCCGGGTGCGGATGGACATATTACTCTTCTCGCAGCGCGTACCCCACGCCGCGCACGGTCTGGATCAGGCGGGGTTCGCCGCCCTCCTCCAGCTTCGAGCGCAGGTAGCGAATGTACACTTCGATGATGTTGGATTCCCCGCCGAAATCATAGCCCCAGATGCGGTCGTAGAGCGTGTCGCGCGTAATGACCTGGCGCGGGTGTTGCGCGAAGAGATGGAGCATCTCGAACTCGCGCGCGGTCAGGTCGACCCGACGGGCGCCCCGGTGCACTTCGTGCGTGACCGGATTGATGGTCAGGTCGGCAAAGCGCAGGACGTCTTCCTGCCCGGCCGGCTGGCGCCGGCGCAGCAGGGCGCGGACGCGGGCGAGCAGCTCGTCGAACGCGAACGGTTTGACGACGTAGTCGTCGGCCCCAGCGTCGAGTCCCTTGACCCGATCCGGCACCGCGTCCTTTGCGGTGAGGATGATAATCGGCACGTCGCCGGCAGCCCGCAACCGTTGGCACACGGTCAACCCATCCATGCCGGGCAGCATCAGGTCGAGCAGCACGAGGTCCGGCGCGCGGTCGCGCGCGGCTGCGAGCCCCTCTGCTCCGTCGACCGCGACCTTGACCGAGTATCCCTCGTAAATCAAGCCGCGACGGAGCAAGTCCGCGATCTGCGGGTCGTCTTCGATGACCAGAATGTGTTCAGCCATATTCGTCGATCTTGGTAAGTGGCATGACGGGTTAATTCGGCGAGTTCTGCGATCATTCTACACGCGCCGCGCAGCGGAAGCAAGCGCAAGCGGTGGAGTGGCTATTGATGAGTTAACCACTAAGAATCAAAGAAACGAAGCTGCGCGAAAGCTTTCATAGCTTCGGAATCCTTGGTGTCTTTAGTTCCTACTGGTTAGGTGTCATTCTCTGTGCGTTGTCACGAGAAGACATAAGCGTTATAATTCTCAAGTTCCTGTTTGGCCGGGGTCCGGCCCGGTCCCGCCAAAGTTGGGGGACGCACTAAAAGGAGTTTGTTGCCTGCATGGATAACACCCAAGCCAACACGCAGATTATCGCATCCCTCGCGGAGCGCGTTGTCCAGAACGTCGAGAAGGTGATCCTCGGCAAGCGTCGCGAGGTCGAGATGACCCTCATCGCGCTGCTGTGCGAGGGCCATCTTCTGATCGAGGATGTGCCGGGCGTCGGCAAGACGATGCTGGCGCGGTCGATCGCGAAGTCGATCGGCTGCTCGTTCCGCCGCATCCAGTTCACCCCGGACATGCTGCCCAGCGACGTAACGGGCGTGTCCATTTTCAACCAGCGCGACCGGGAGTTCGAGTTCCGCCCCGGCCCGATTATGGCGCAGATCGTGCTCGCGGACGAGATCAACCGCGCGACGCCGAAGACGCAGTCCGCGCTGCTCGAAGCGATGGAAGAGCGCCAGGTGACGGTGGACGGGCGGACGTATGCGATGGAGCGGCCGTTCCTCGTGTTGGCGACACAGAACCCGATCGAATACGAAGGCACTTTTCCGCTGCCTGAAGCGCAGATCGACCGCTTTATGATGCGCGTGAGCCTCGGGTATCCGTCGCCGGCGGACGAGATGCGCGTGTTGGAGTCGCAGAAGGAGCAGCATCCGCTTCGGGACCTGGC
>JALOOB010000080.1 GCA_025454635.1 Anaerolineae bacterium | reverse complement strand
GAGGTGGAGCGATTGCTGCCGCTGGTCGATGCGCAGCCGATGCCCTAGCGTTCGCCATGCGTTATAATTAGCGCAAGCCTCACGGATTCCTCGATAAGGAGACCCTCATGAGCACAGGAACGCTTCTTCTGCGACTCGGCCTGGTCGCGCTCGCGCTGGCCGCGCTGCCCGCGACCGCCGCTGCGGCGGGTAAAGGCCCCGCTTATCAGACCGGATTTACCAGGTGGACGGGCGACGCGCTCTCGGGCTTCGCGGGCAGCGGCGCCCGCGTCGACGGGAACGAGATTTCGCTCGACCTTAACTCGGCGGTCCCGGAGACCGACCCTGGCGGCATGTACAACGGCGGATCGTATCTCGTCGGAGAGGCGATCGGGCCGGCGCTGGCGATCGACTTTCCGTTCACCGAAGCGATCGCGTCGTGGAATGCGGACACCCCCGCGGGCACGTGGGTCGAGGTGCTGCTGCGCGCGCAGATTGGCACGCGGTGGACCAAGTGGTACAACATGGGCGTGTGGGCGTCGGGGACTGAGACGATCCAGCGCCACTCGGTGAGGCTGCAAGGCGACGGCGACGGGTACGTGGCGACAGACACCCTTGTGTTGACGCCGAAGAAGGCCACCGCGAATGCGCTGCAGCTAAGAGTGCGGCTGTTCAGCGCGAACGGCGCCCTGCCGGCAGTGCAGCGGCTGAGCCTGGCGTATAACTCGGCCCCGCCAAAGAAGCACGCTGCGAGCGCGGGGAATCCGGACAACTGGAATACGTTGCTCCCGGTGCCGGAGTGCTCGCAGATGGTCTATCCTGACGGCGGGAACGTGTGGTGCAGCCCGACGTCGACCTCGATGGCGCTCGGGTACTGGGGCGTCGATCCTGGAGCGTGCGAGCCGCGGGTGCGCAACGCGGTCGATGGCGTGTATGACTATGTCTACGACGGGCACGGCAACTGGCCGTTCAACACGGCGTATGCGGCCAGCCGGGGCCTGGAGGCGTATGTGGCGCGCTACACGGGGCTGGACAAGGTCGAGCCGTGGGTGAAAGCGGGCGTCCCGGTAGTGGTGAGCTACGCCTGGGGGAAGGGCGAACTGACGGGCGCGCCCATCGAGACGAGCAGCGGGCACCTGGGTCTGATCGTGGGATTTGACGGGCAGGGCAACCCGATTGTGAACGATCCGGCGGCCCTGAGCGACGAAGAGGTGCAGCGGACGTATCTGCGCGCGGAGTTCGAGCGGCTTTGGCTGGGCAATTCGGGGGGAACCGTGTACGTGATTTACCCGCCCGGCCACGCCGTTCCCGGACTTTAGCGCGTAAGGGCGACCACAGGTCGCCCTTACGCGCGACTGGGTTAGTCGTAAGCCGGCAGCCAGTCGCCATGCGCGGCGATGAGGTCGTCGACGAGGTTCCAGATCTGCTCGAGATCTAGTTCGGCCGCGGTGTGCGGGTCAAGCATGGCCGCGTGGTAGATGGCTTCGCGGCGGCCGGTGAGCGCGGCCTCGACGGTGAGCTCCTGGACGTTGACCTGTGTGCGCATGAGCGCGGCGAGGTGGGTGGGCAGCGCGCCGATTTTGGTCGGCTGCACGCCGTTGGCGTCGACGAGGCAAGGCACCTCTACCGCGCACCCCTGCGGGAGATTATCGATCAGCCCGTGATTGAGCACGTTGCCGTAGACCACGCGCGGCGTGTTCGTCTCGATGCTGTGGATGATGCCCGAGCCGTACTCCAGGCTCTGCTTCGGCTTGTCGAACTCCAGAAGCTGCTCGATGGCGCCCTCGATCATTTTCTTGGACGCGAGCTTCTGGCTGCGCAGGTAGCTGACGAAGGCTTGCAGGTCTTCTTCCGTGACTTCGTCGGGGCGCTCCATCCGCCGGCGCGCAAACTCCCAGCCGGCGATCTGGAACTCGCAGCGGTGGATGTACTCGTCGAGGGGGATGTTGAACTTCTCCAGCAGGTCGGGGCGGTCGCGCTTGATGAACCACGGGACGTACTCGGCGAAGTGCTCGCTGGACTCGGTCACAAAGTAGCCGAGGCGGCGGAACATCTCGTAGCGCACCATGTTGTCCTCGGGGACGCGGCCCTCGTCGATGACGCGCTGGATGTAGGGGTAGAGGTCTTCCACTCCGCCGTTGGGCGTGCGGCGCCAGAAGTTGAGGTAGAAGGCCATGTGGTTGATGCCCGCGCAGACGTAGCGGATTTCCTCGGCCGGGACGTCGATGTCCTCGGAGAGGTGCTCCACCGTGCCCTGGACGCTGTGGCAGAGGCCAACGTTTTTGATGCGCGTGGCCTTCTGGATCGCCATAGTGTTGATCGCCATGGGGTTGACGTAGTTCAGCAGCCAGGCGTCGGGGCAGACGCGTTCCATGTCACGCGCGACATCGAGGAAGACCGGGATCGTGCGCAGCCCGCGCATGATGCCGCCGATGCCAAGCGTGTCACCGATCGTCTGGCGCAGGCCGTACTTTTTCGGAATCTCAAAGTCGACGACAGTCGACGGGCGGTAGCCGCCGATCTGGAACATGGAGATGGCGTAGTCCGCGCCGTCGAGGGCCGCGCAGCGGTCGAGGTGGGTTTCGATCCGGGGGTGCGCATCGCGGCCGGCGGCAAGGCGCTCGGCCACGATGCGCGTGGTTTGCAGGCGTTCCTCGTCAATGTCGTGGAGAGCAATAGTCGAACCGGCAAGCTCGGGATAGGCGAGGATATCGCCGAGCAGGTTCTTGGCGAACACGGTGCTGCCGGCGCCGATGAAAGTGATCTTGGGCATTCGGGAATTCCTTGCTGGGGTGGTATTTGTGGTAGATTTCTCGTTATTATACCGCAAAAGAGCGATGCGTCAAAGTTATCACGGAGGTTTGACTTTTGAAAGCCGTTCGTATCACAGAAATTGGGCGCCCACTTGAGGCGCAAGAGGCGCCGACGCCGACACCCGGCGCGGGCGAGGTGCTGGTGCGGATCAAGGCCGCGGGTATATGCCACTCGGATGCGCACTACCGGGCAGGTGTTTCTCCCGTCGGACCGCTGCCGATCACGCCGGGGCACGAAGTGGCGGGGGTGGTGGAGGCGCTCGGTCCCGGCACGGTGCGCTCGCGCATCGGGGATCGGGTCGCGCTGCACTACCTGGTCACATGCGGGCAGTGCGCGGGGTGCAACCGGGGGCAGGAGCAGTTCTGCGACACCGGCAAGATGATCGGCAAGCACCGCGACGGTGGCTACGCGGAGTTCATCTGCGTGCCGGAGCGGGGCGTCGTCCCGCTGCCTGAGGAAGTGCCGTTTGAGTGGGGCGCGATCATGATGTGCTCGTCGGCCACGTCGTTCCACGCGCTGAGGAAAGCGCGGCTTCAGCCGGGCGAGACGGTGGCGGTGTTCGGCGCGGGCGGGCTCGGCATGTCGGCCATTCAGCTGGCGAAGGGGCTCGGCGCGGCCGACGTGTACGCCGTGGACATCAACCGGGACAAGCTGGTGATGGCGGCGAGTTTCGGCGCGATCCCGGTGGATGCCGCGCAGGCCGATCCGGTCGAGTTGATCCGCCACCTGACGAACGGGCGCGGGGTGGACGTGAGCCTGGAGCTGATCGGGCTGCCGCTGACGATGAAGCAGGCTGTGCAGGCGCTGGCGAACCAGGGGCGCGCCGCGCTGGCGGGGATCACGCGCAAGCCGTTCGAGGTGGATTCGTACTTCGAGGTCATCGGGCGGGAGGCGGAGATCATCGGCGTGTCGGACCACCTGCTGCAAGAGTTTCCGCTGCTGATGGAGTTTGCGCGGCGGCGCGTGCTGGACCTGTCGCACGTGGTGGCGAAGACGGTGCCGCTTGAAGCCGGGCCTATTAACGACGCGCTGGATGCGCTCGAACGATGGGGCGGCGACGTGCGGACCGTGATCGTGGCGTAGGCCGTCGCGCAGGCGATTGAGCCTTCGAAAGCGAGCTTTCGGCAAGACAAGAGGGCGACCCGCAGGGCCGCCCTCTCTTATTCACGCAAGACTTGAGGCTACCGGGCCTGCTGGTGGCAGGTCGTACACTGGTCGACGGTGAAGGACGTGTGATTCTCCGGGAACGGCCGCAAGCGGTCGATGCCGTGGCAGACGATACAGTCCTTAAACGCGTCGCTGGTCAGGTCGTGGTTGGCCGGGATGGCGGCGGCCGCCGCAGTTCCGCTGCCGGAAGAACCGCTGCCTGAGTCGGAGCCGCCTTCAGCGGGCTGATGGCAGCCGGTGCAGGAGTCGACAGGGAACGCGGTGTGATTCTCCGGGAACGGCTTGAGCTTGCCGATGCCGTGACACGCAGTACAGTCCTGGTACTGGTCGCCCTCGATCGGGTGCGGAATCGCCGAAGGGCCGGCGCTTTCGCCGCCTGCCGTGTCCGTGCCCGCGGCGCCCGGCGTGCTCCCCGCTTCAGGTGTGCCGCCTTCGGCCGGCGGCCCGCCTTCGGCGGGCTTGTGGCAGCCGGTGCAGGAGTCGACCGGGAAGGCCGTGTGATTCTCCGGGAACGGCTTCATCTTGTCGATGCCGTGGCACGCGGTGCAGTCCTGGTACTGGTCGCCTTCGATCGGGTGCGGGATAGGCGCAGCGCCGCCCGCGGCGCCGCCGCTTTCGGTCGTGGCGCCAGGCTCGGGCGTGGGACCGGGCAGATGGCAGACGGTGCACGACTCATTGGGGCGGCCCTCATGGTCTGCGGGCCAAGGCTTCATGCCGTTCGCACCGTGGCAAGTCTCGCACTGCTCCTGCCCCTCGATGGGGTGCGGGATGAGCGAGGCGGCGACCTGCGTGAGGCTGGGGCCGGGCGTGGGCGTGAGCGGAACGAAGGCCGGCACGCTTTCCACGGGTTCGGGCAGGGTGGCAATCGCCGTCTGCTCGAATGTGGCGAACTGGAACACCACGACCGCGCCGATGATCGCCAACACGACTGCGATGGGGAGGTAGATGCGCTCACGGCGGCGAACGCCGGCCGGATCGGGCGCGGGCCGCTTCTGTCCGGAGTAGATCTCCTCCAACTCCGCGCCGTGTTCCTCCTCCATCTGATGCCGGCTCATCTTGCCGTTGAAGATGCTCTTGTTCAAGAGCTTGATGTGCACGTTGTAGAAGTGCCAGACGAGAATCGCCAGCGCGGCGAGGATCGCTTCGCCGCCGTGCGCGGCTTTCGCGGCCGGGATGATCTGGCCGGGCAGGAAGCGGGCCGTCGCGATGGGGTTCCACAGCATAAAGCCCGTTATGGCCATGATGACCGTGCCCCAGACCATGGCCCAGTATTCGACTTTCTCGCCGAAGTTGTAGCGCGGCATCCTGGGGTGTTCTTTGGCCAGGCCGAGATTGTAGCGAACGAGGTCCAGAGCGTCGGTCAGGTCTTTGAGCCCTGGCAGCATCGACATTTCCGTCCGGCGGACCCAGGTCTTGTAGCCCAAGACGATGATGTGATAGACGCTTTGCAGCACGATCAGGACTGCGGCGATGCGGTGGATGATGCGGACGGTTTCGATGCCGCCCATTGCGGCGATCATCCACTCGGCGAAGCTGTTGCCGACGAACTTCTGTGGCAGGCCGGTGACGACGAGCGTGGTGAAGCTCAGGAGGAGCACGAAGTGCTCGACCCGCTGCGCGATCGTGAAGCGGTTGTAGTACTTGCCTTGGGCGTGATCGTTAGTCGCCTGTTGCGTTGCCATAGCTCACGCCCCCTTGCGCCGGATCCGGCGGAGTATTCGCGCGCCGGCGTCCAGGCCGACGAAGAGCACCATGCCACCGATCACGGCGGGAATCAGAATCTTGTAAAACAGGTTGACATAGTACACCAGCGGCTGGTTCGTCCGGCTGGGCGGGAAGTGACCGACCCAACTGGAGGGGAAGTCCGCAGTGGCATCGGGATGGCAGCGCCGGCAAGTGGCGAGCAGGTTCTCCTTGACGACCGTGGCGTTCTCATCGGTGACGGCAAGGATGTTGTGCGTGCCGTGACAGTCGGTGCAGACGGCCTTGTTGGTCGGCTGGTCAGGATGCTGCCGCTCGAAGAGGGTCACGGTCGTGCCATGGAAGTCGGCCACGTAGGTGTTGAAGACGTCGACCGAAATGCCATACTTCTCCATGAGAGCAGCATTGGCATGGCATTCGCCGCAGATGTTGGGCGACTTCAAGCGAAATGCGGCGGTGCGCGGGTCTTCCTGCGTATGCGCCCCGTGGCAGTCGGTGCAAGTAGGCACGTCGGGGTTGCCGTTTTCGAGCGCCTCGCCGTGCACGCTGTGGACGAACTGCTCGTTGATGGCGCTGTGGCACTTGGCGCACGTCTGCGAGATCTTTTGCCGCGGGTTGTCGGGATCGGTGATGTCGTGCGAGCCGTGGCAATCGGTGCAGATGGCCGCATTGCGGTTGCCCGCGGCCAGTTCGCGCGCGTGAGTGCTATCCAGCGACTCAGTATACTGATCGGGATGGCAGTTCTTGCACTGCTGGTAGCGTTCCATCTGGAACGAGCGGCGGTCGCCCGCAGTCAGCTTCGGGTGCGGATAACCGTCGATATTCGTATGGCAGGACGTGCAGGTCAGGTTTGCGTGGACCGACGAGTGGTAGACGTTGGGGTCCACGGTCAGCGGCAGAACCTCGCCGCTGGCGAGCTCGACGCTCAACCCGGGTTGCGAGTGGCAGCCGAGGCACGTGCTGTTATCGCCGTCTTGCGCGGGTGCGCCTTCTGCGCCGGCCGATGCGGCGAGCGCGATGAAGAGCAGAGTGGCAAGGCCGGCAACAAACAGCCACCGCACAGGCTGCCTGCCTGGGCAAGCAGAAGTCATGGGGTCACTCCTCCATTTGATGCGGTAACAGAAGCATGATAGCCCGTTAAGCGAGAAAAGTCACAGCGCTTGATTATATCCTTGCGGGTTTTCGCGCTATATGACGCCCATCATGATTTGAGGATGGATTTTCGATAAAGAGGACTAATGAGGGCTGGAGCCAAATAGGGCGCCATTGCCCACGGCCTTGCGCCAATGGCGCGGCCAAAACAGGGCCATTATCGAACTATCTCCCCCGCCGGAATAGTAGCAACACACCAATCGTGAACAAGATCACAGCGACGAGCCCGCCGAGGAAGGGCAGGCCGGCCTCGAGCGTTTCCTCGTTGCCGCCGCTCGCCCAGCCGCTGGGTGACATCTCGGTGAGGGCCAGCAGTTGGCCTTCGGCGTTGCGCGCGTCGGGCCGCGCCAGATAGTCTGTCCTGTCGGGGGTCTGGCCACGGGGATACACGCGCTGCCCGCCGATCGTGACCATCACTTCGCTCATCAGGCACTTCTCCATTGAAATCTAAGAACCGGGTAAGGATAACACAAAAAGACCCTGGCCGGAAAGCGGGCTTTCGGGGCCAGGGTCTTGACAGGGCAATGGTTCGGCCTGGATTCGGATCGAGACCAGGCGTATCAGGGCTGCTGCGATGATAGTGCGATGCGCGATGGAACTATGATTGATACGCCTGTCCTATGCGTCGATGTTACCGCCTTCTAAAACGTTTGTCTATGATCTTCATCATGTGAATTCACGGACAAAAATCGCACCGAGAGATGGTCTCGGACAAGAAGGTAGATTGTTCCAGCATTAGTTGCGATATACTCCTTGCCATCACTATTGATGACCTTCATTAATTTTATCGCATTTTACGATGTCAACTCTGCGAGGCGCTGGCGCAGACGGTCGGCGCGAGCAGCCAACTCGACGAGTTTATCGCGCTCCCGCTGCACCACGGCGGCAGGCGCGCGCGCGGCAAACGGGCCTTCGAGGAGCGCGCGGCTGCGCTCCAGCTGCGCCTCTGTCTCCGCAAGCTCCTTACCCAGCCGGCCGCGCTCCGCGTCGAGGTCGATCAGTTCGGTCAGCGGCAGGTAGGTAGTCACGGCGCCGGTCACGAGCGTCAGCGCTTGCGCCGGAGCCGCCAGGTCTGCGGCGATGGTCAGCCTTGCCGGGTCGAGCCGCGCCAGCGAGCGCAGGATCTCGCTTTGCTCGGTCAGCAACCTGAGGCGGTCGCCTGCGGCGATGTTGGCGGCTAACTGCTGGCCGGGCTTCACGTCGTACTCGGCGCGAGCGTTACGGATGGCGCGGACCATGTCCATGATGAGCGCCATGTCGGCCTCGGCGGACTCGTCGCGGTTCGCCGGACGCGGCCACGGCGCAATGATGAGCGCGTCGGGCCACGACTCGTCTCCGGCGGCCTGTTTAAGGTAGCCCCAGGTTTCCTCCGTCACGAACGGGATGAAGGGGTGCAGCAGGCGCAGCGATTCGTCGAGCACCTTTACGAGCACAGCCTGGGCGGCGGCCTTCTGCTCAGGCGCGCCGCGGTAGATGGCGATCTTGCTGATCTCCAGGTACCAGTCGCAGAACTCGCTCCAGAAGAAGTCGTAGACCTGCCGGCCCGCCTCGCCGAACTGGAAGGTATCCATGAGGCGAGTGACCTCGGTGATCAGCCCCGAGAGACGGCTGAGAATCCAGCGTTCAGGCAGCGCCAGGTCCTCCCAGTCGATGGCGAGCGCGCGGAATGCGCCGCCTTCGAGCTGGGAGAGGATATAGCGCGTTGCGTTCCAGATCTTGTTCGTGAAGTTCCGGTTGCCCTCCACCCGCTGCAGGCTGAGGTTCATGTCGTTGCCGGGCGTGGCCCCGGTCAGCAGCGTGAAGCGCAGGGCATCCGCGCCCATCGCGGCGATCCCTTCGGGATACTGCTTGCGCACGTAGTCGCTCAACTCCGCCGGGGATGCGCCGTCGAGCAGGGCGAGCGGATCGAGCACATTCCCGGTCGTCTTGGACATTTTGCGGCCCTGGTCGTCTCTGACAAGGCCGTGCAGGTACACCGTCTCGAACGGGATGTCGTTGGTGTACATGAGCCCCTGCATGATCATGCGCGCCACCCAGAAGAAGAGGATGTCGTAGCCGGTCTCCATCACGGTGGTCGGGTAGAAGCGGCGCAGGTCCGCGGTGTCGTCGGGCCAGCCGAGGGTTGAGAAAGGCCACAGGCCCGACGAGAACCACGTGTCGAGCACGTCGCCGTCCTGCTCGATGTTGGGCGAGCCGCACTTCTCGCAGCGGTCCGGGTCCTCCCGCGCCACGGTGATGTGGCGGCAGTCCGCGCAGTGCCAGGCGGGGATGCGGTGGCCCCACCACAGCTGCCGGCTGATGCACCAATCGCGGATGTTTTCGAGCCAGTTATAGTACACCTTCGTGAAGCGTTCGGGGATGATCTGGATGCGGCCGGAACGCACGGACTCCAGCCCCATGTCGGCCATCGGCTTCATCTTCACGAACCACTGGGTGCTCACCATTGGCTCGACAATTTCGCCGCCGCGCTGGGAGCGGGGCACCTGGGTGCGATACTTCTCCGTGCGGATGGTCAACCCGGCGGCCTCCATATCGGCCCAGAGCTTCTTGCGCGCCTCGAAGCGGTCGAGCCCCGCGTAGGGGCCGCCGGCCGCGTTCACCTTCGCGTCGGTGTCGAGGACACTGATTATGGACAGCCCGTGGCGCTGGCCGATCACGAAGTCGTTCGGATCGTGGCCGGGCGTGATTTTGAGCGCGCCGGTGCCGAACTCCATGTCGACGTAGGTGTCGTGGATCACGGGGATGGTGCGCTTAAGCGCGGGCACGAGGCAGGTCGCGCCGATCAGGTGCTTGTAGCGCTCATCGTCAGGGTGCACGGCCACCGCCGTGTCGCCCAGGATGGTTTCAGGGCGCGTGGTCGCCACCGGGATGTAGCCCTTGTACTCGCCATCTTCGATGCTGGCGCCTGCGATGGGGTATTTGAAGTAGTAGAGGGTGGCGTCCTCTTCGGTGTACTCCACTTCGAGATCACTGACCGCGGTCTGAAGGCCGGGCGACCAGTTGATAAGGTATTCGCCGCGGTAGATCAGGCCCATGCGCCAGAGCCGCACGAACGCCTCGCGCACCGCGCGGGTCAGGCCCTCGTCCATCGTGAAGCGCAGCCGGTCCCAGTCGCACGATGCGCCCAGGCGGCGTAGCTGGCGCACGATGTGGCCGCCGTACTTCTCCTTCCACTCCCACGTGCGGCGCAAAAACTCTTCCCGGCCGAGGTCCTGGCGGCGGATGCCCTCGCGCCCAAGCATCTTTTCCACCTGAAGCTGGGTGGCGATGCCCGCGTGGTCGTAGCCGGGCACCCAAAGCGCGGCGTACCCGCGCATCCGTTTGTAGCGGATCATCAGGTCTTCGAGGGACACGAACATGGCGTGGCCGAGGTGGAGCTCGCCCGTGATGTTCGGCGGCGGAATGGAGATCACGAATGGCTCTGCGGCGGCGGGCGCGATCTCCGGCTTGAAGTAGCCGGCGGACTCCCACCAGTCGTAGATGCGGCGCTCGGAGGCGCTCGGATCGTAAGTTTTCGGCATTTCGAATGATGTCATGATTCCTTCTCCTGGTCATCAAACAAAAAGACCTTCCGTCCTCAAGGACGGAAGGTCTCCGCGGTGCCACCTTGGTTGACGCCGCCGCATGCGCGCAGCCGCGCTCGACGCCCACTCTAAGCTATAACGGGCTGACCCGTGACCGCTTAAGGGCGTTGATGCCGTTCGGCGTTCAGACTCCCCGGCGACGTTCGGCTGCGCTCACATCGGAAGGGGGCTTGCACCCGATGACCCCCTCTCTCTGGCGACGGCGCTTCGGCATCGCGCAGCGATGCCCGGCCTACTCCTCCGGCTCTACGTCTTATTTGGTTGTCGCCATTATAGCAGTTCGACCGGAACTGTCAACCCGCCGGAATCGACTTGCGCAGCCCTTCGACGACGCGCTGCAACTCCGCGCGCAAGGTCGAGTTCGACGGGAGGCGCGCAATCATGGCTTCGGCCTGGGAAAGCCGGCGGCGGGCGTCAGGGAAGTCGACAAGGCCCTGGTTGACCTGCTGGCGCACGGGCAGCAGCAGGCTAAGCGCCTCGTCGAAGACCTGGCTCGCGGGGAGCGGCTGCGCTTCGCCGGCAGCGCGCGCTGCCGCGGCGACGGCGTTGTCGGCCTCGAGGTCGTCCGGCGCGACGAGCCATTTCGCGGCTTCGCCCGCCAACATGCGGAAGGCCGCTTCGGCCGAGCTGTCGCGGCGCTCGAAGATGGCGCTGCGGTCGACGCTGTTGCGCGCGAGGTTTGTGCGCTGCACGGCAAGCTGATACGCGCCGGCCGCGCCGTTGAGGATCGTGCCGGTGACGCGGTAGCCGCGTTCGCGCGGCAGGAGCCAGTTCCAGAAGACGCGAATCCAGGCCATCGCGCCCAGGTCCATGTCCGGCGCGATCTCAACCGGCACCTGCTTGTCCTGCACCAGTTGATTCCAGGCGATCAGCTTCTCGGTGACCGC
>JALOOB010000079.1 GCA_025454635.1 Anaerolineae bacterium | reverse complement strand
GCGCCGATCGTCATCGGCCGCGACCACCTCGATTCGGGGAGCGTGGCGAGCCCGAACCGCGAGACCGAAGCGATGCGCGATGGGTCGGACGCGATCTCGGACTGGCCGATTCTAAATGCGCTGGTCAACGCGGTCGGCGGCGCGACCTGGGTCAGCGTCCACCACGGCGGGGGCGTCGGCATCGGCTACAGCCAGCACGCGGGGCAGGTGATCGTGGCGGATGGGACGCCGGCCGCGGCGAAGCGGCTGGAGCGGGTGCTGACCTCGGACCCGGGCATGGGGATTGCGCGGCACGCGGATGCGGGGTATCCTGAGGCGATCGCAGCAGCGCGGGGGATGGGCGTCAAGATCCCGCTGCTCGGGACAGGCGGCTAACATGGGATTTGGAGAGAAAGATGAATCCGCAAGAGGCCTATGACGAGTTGGTTAAGCGTTCGAGGGAGTTGTTCACGGTTGGCACGATCAACGCGCTTGTGGGCTGGGATCAGCGCGTCAACATGCCGCCCGCCGGCATCCGGCAGCGCGGCCAGATGGCCGCGTACCTACAGGAGATGGCGCACCGCAAGCAGTCAGACCCGCGCATCGGGGAGTTGCTCAGCGCGGCGGAACAGGGCCAGTGGGAAGCGGGGCCGGCAGCGAACCTGCGCGAGTGGCGCCGCGACTATGACCAGGCGACGAAGCTGCCGCCGGGACTCGTGCGCCGCCGCGCGGAACTGACCGCGGCCGCGAACAATGTGTGGCAGGAAAGCCGCGCCTCCAACAACTTCGGCGCGTTCGCGCCGCCCCTGGCGGAATTGGTCAGCCTCAGCCGGGAGATCGCGGATCACCTGGGATATGAAGGCGAGCGCTACGACGCGCTGCTTGATCTTTACGAGCCCGGCCTGACCACGGCGGACGTCGACGCCTTCTTTGCCGATCTGCGGCGGCATGTGGCGCCGCTGCTTGAGAGAATCGTTGCGTCGCCGGTTAAGGCGGATCGCGGCCTGTTTCGCAACGCGGAGTTTCCTGAAGAAGCGCAGAAGTCGCTCGGCCTCGCGGTCACGCGGGCGCTCGGCTTTGACTACGCGGCCGGTCGGCTGGACGTCTCGACGCATCCGTTCACGACCAGCTTCGGCCGCGGCGACGTGCGGCTGACCACGCGCTATGATCGCGTCTGGCCGTTCCAATCGTTGATGGGCACGATCCACGAGGCGGGGCACGGGATGTACGATCAGGGGCTCCTCGAGGATCACGAGGGAACGCCCCTGGGCGAGACGGTCAGCCTGGGCATTCACGAGAGCCAGAGCCGGTTCTGGGAGAACAACATCGGGCGCAGCCGGGCGTTCTGGCAGTACTGGTATCCGCGCTTTAAAGAGGAATTTCAGGGTCTCGTGAATCACGTGACTTTTGACGATCTCTTCCGCCTGGTGAATGACGTGCGCCCGACGTTGATTCGCGTCGAGGCGGACGAGGTGACCTACAACCTGCACATCCTGGTGCGTTTCGAGTTGGAGCGTGACCTGTTCCGCGACGCACTGCGGCCGGGCGACCTGCCTGGGGCATGGAACGAGAAATACCAGCAGTACCTGGGCATTACGCCGGCGACGGAGCGGGAGGGAGTCCTGCAAGATGTGCACTGGTCGTGGGCGTACTTCGGCTACTTCCCCACGTACTCCCTCGGCACGGTGTACGCGGCGCAGCTCGAGGCCGCCTTGCGACGGGAGACCCCTGACCTGGACTGGCAGATGGCCGCAGGCGACTTCAGCGCGGCGTTCCGCTGGATGCGCGAGAACATCCACCGTCACGGCAAGCAATACCGGCCGAAGGAACTGATCGAGCGCGCAACGGGCCGTCCGCCGAGCGCCTCCGATTACGTGGCCTACCTGACCGGCAAGTACTCGGAAATCTACCGATTATAGGTTGACGTAAGTAACCTTAAGGAAATGGCGCGAGTATTCCTTTTAAGGTTTGATAATCGAGGGGCCGGCAAAGTCAATAGCTTGTGCTGCGCGCAGGTCCGGCCCCTACATCCCGCGTAGCGCGGGCGTTCGATTCCAAGCAGTTTCACATAAGCAAGAACACCCTCGCCAGTTCAGTCGCAAGTGGCGTTTGCCCCGCCTTTTCCATCACGCTATAATCCCAGCCGCAACTGAGCCTAGAGCGGTCGATTTTCCTCTGTCGTTGCCCCCCACCGCGCAGGGCTCGATGGTCCTCTCTATGGCCCCGGGCGGCATGGCCGCCGGGCGAAGGTCGTTTGGATGGTGTGAGCCAGCAGCGCTTGCGCGCGATAGCAAGCGTGCGGATTTTTGCGCCCTGTGACGGGCCGTATTGGACAAAGCAGTTTCACCGAGAATGGGTGGAGTTGATGGATATGCACGTTGCCGCCAACCCGGACGGCCGGTCGGCCCGGGAGATATGGGATATTGCGCGGAGCCAACTGCGCCTCCAGTTGCCTCAGAGCACCTACGACACGTGGGTGCGCGACACCTCATGTATCGCGCATGAGGACGGGGCTTTTGTCATCGCCGCGAACAATGCGTATGCGCGCGAATGGCTGCAGCTGCGCTTGCGCCGGCTGATCAAACAAACCCTTGCGCATATCGTGGGGCGCAGCGTCGACGTCAACTTCATCGTTCAGAGCGCGCCGATCCCAGACAGCCCGGATCCATCCCCCGCGCCACTGCTCCAGGCCGAGCCATCGCTTTCGGAGGAACCGCCCATGAGCAGCCAGGGGAATGGCCCGTCCGCGCGCGGCGCGGCGCGTCCGCCGGCCGAAGGCGCGGGCTTGACCCCGCGCTACACGTTCGACTCCTTCATTGTCGGCGCGTCGAACCGGATGGCGCATGCGTCGGCGATGGCGGTCGCCGAGCGGCCGGGTATGGCCTACAACCCGCTTTTCGTGTACGGCGGCAGCGGGCTGGGCAAGACGCACCTGCTCCAGGCGATTGGGCGGGAGGTGCAGCAGCGCGGGCAACGCGTGCTCTACCTGCCTTCGGAGGTTTTCACCAACGACCTGATCAACGCGATCCGCACCGGTTCGACCGAGGATTTCCGAAGCAAATACCGCAACACGGACGTGCTGTTGCTGGACGACGTCCATTTTATCGCTGGCAAGGAGCAGACGCAGGAGGAGTTTTTCCATACCTTCAACGCGCTGCACTCCTCGAACCGCCAGATCGTTTTGACAAGCGACCGCGCGCCGCAGGCCATCTCTATGCTGGAAGATCGTCTGCGGACGCGCTTTGCGTGGGGCATGATCGCGGACATTCAGCCGCCGAACCTCGAAACGCGCGTCGCCATTCTGCAAACCAAGGCTGCAACGATGGGACAGCGGATTCCTGGCGAGGTGCTGTTGGCCATCGCGCAGCGCGCGCATCGCAACATCCGCGACCTCGAGGGCGCGCTGACGAAGGTGGTGGCGCACGCCAACACTTTTGGCAGGCCCGTGAGCCTCGCGGTCGTCGACGAGGCGCTGGCGTATCTCACGCCCGCTCAGGGCAAGCTCACCCTCGAAATGATCCTGCACGTGTCCGCCGAGTTCTTCGGCGTTCCGGTGTCGGAACTGACCGGGCGCAATCGCAGCGCGAGAATTGCGCTCCCGCGGCAGATCATCATGTACCTGATGCGCGAGGAAATCGGCGCGTCGTTCCCCCAGATCGGACAGGCGCTCAACCGCGATCACACCACGGTCATGCACGGCATCGGCCGGGTCGCCGACGACCTGGACAAGGATGCCGACCTCACACGGACAATCAGCTCCTTGCGAAACAAGCTGTACGAGCCGGTGCGGGTGCGGTAGAACTAACCGCCTCTTAATATTTGACGTGCTTCATTTGGCCTACCAAAGCCAGGTGACGCGTGATCGTTGTGGATAACTTCCCCTTTTGCTGTGCATAACCCGGCCTCGTTGTGGATAATCAATGGGCCGCGCCCACCTCTGCGTCACTACTATTAAGACACCCCCATATCTAGTGTTTGCTTCTCTTAATCGGGCTTAAGCCCCTGTGGATAGCAGGACCCTGGATAGCCACAGAGGACACGGAGTGCTCAGAGTCGGGGCGAGCCACCCTCGCCCTTCTCATCTCCGAGCCCTCGGTGTCCTCTGTGGCAGAAACAGGGACAGTCGCGCGAGGCTACTTCCTCGGTATCTCCGCCAGAATGGGCAGCCCCAGCTTTTCGATGTCAGTGCGGTCGCGCACGGACCGGTCCAGGTAGTCGAGCAGGAAGGCGAGCGCTGCGCCGGCCACCAGCGCGAGCAGCACCCGCAGCGGAAGGTCGAGTTGCTCGCGGGCCGGTCTGCCGACCGCGGCAATGACCGGCGGGTCAATCAGGCGGATGTCGGCCTCGTCCGCGCTGAACTGGCCGAAAAACTCTGCGCTGCTCTCGGTGAGCGTTACGCTGACCGCATTGGCGATCGCTGCCAAGTCCTCCTGGTTCGGCCAGTTGACCGACACGGTGAGGATGCGGTGGAGCTTGCCCGGCAGTGTGCTTGCGCCGACCGCGCCCGGGGGCACGGCGATCCCCTGCGCAGCGAGCCGCTCAGTGACGGCTTGCGCGAACACCTGGCTGCGGACGATCTCGCTGAGGTCGTCGACGAGATACTCTGAGGTGAGCATTGTGTAGTAGCGGTCGTACGTGTAGACGTCGGGGATGCGTTCGGGCGCAATGCCCACATTGAAGCGCATCGTCGCGGTATAGCTGACCGGCCGCGGCTGCCAGGGCCGTTGGCTCGCGAGGGTCAGCGCGGCGACGAGCAGCGCCAGCCCCACCGGCAGCCACCACCGCCGGACAAGTATGCGCCAGTATGCTCTTAACTCCATGCTGTGTTCCTGCCCACTGGGTCTGACTCGCCCGCGCGCTCCAGACTAACCCACGAGATCGAGATAAGCGCGCAATTCCTCGACGAAGCGCTCCTCGCGAAATCGCTCGGCGTTGCGCCGGCACGCTGCGGGGTCGTACGCCGCGGGGTCGAAGCGTTCCAACACGGTCTTCAGCGATTCGACCGTCTGCTCTCCGAAGAACTCGCCGGTCTCTCCCGCGATCACGGTTTCAAGGCTGCCCCCACCTGCGAAGGCAATGACCGGGCGACCCGCTGCCTGCGCTTCGAGCGGGGCAATGCCGAAATCTTCCTGGCCGGGGAAGATGAAAGCGCGCGCGCCGGCATATAGCCGGACCAGCTCGTCGGATGGCACGCGGCCGAGGAAGGTGACGGAAGGCCCGGCCAACCGCTCGAGCGCGGCGCGGTCGCGGCCATCGCCGAAAACCAGCAGACGGAGGCCAAGTTCGCTGCATGCGGCCACGACGAGATCCGTGCGTTTGTACGGGATCAGCCGGCCGCCGGCCAGAAAGTAGTCGCCGGGGCCATGGCCGTTGCCCGCCACGCAGAAGCGGGAAACATCAACCGGCGGATAGATCACGACGCTCTCGCGGCGGTAGTAGCGGCGAATGCGCCCCTGTATCTCCTGGGAGATGGCGATGAAGTGGTCCACGCGCTGCGCTGCGTCATAGTCCCAGCGCCGCAGCGGGCCGAGCAGAGGCCGCAGCGCCAGGTCGACGGCTTTGCCGAGCGATTCCCGCGCCGCGTAGCTTTCGTACTGCCACAGGAAGCGCGTCGGCGCGAGGCAGTAACAGACGTGCCTTGCGTTGCGCGGGGGCCGGACGCCGTGGCAGAAGCCGCTCTTATTGCTGAGAATCAAGTCCCGCCCGCTCAGGTCGATTCGCCCGAATGCGAGGGGGTACACCGGCATATAGGCTTGATGTCGCCTCGTAACGCCGGGCAGCCGCTGCATAAAAGTGGTGCGGATGTCCCAGGTTCGATAGGCCGGCGGCATTTTGTCGGGCGCGTACATGCTGGTGTAGACAGGCGCGGCCGGGAACATCCTGACCAGCGTCTCCAGCACGTACTCCGCACCGCCAAGCTGGTTCAGCCAGTCGTGAACGAGCGCGACCTGGCCGAGTTCTCTGCTCACTCCGTGGCTTCAGGCGGATTTGCCGCGCTTGGGCTGAAGCGCAGCGCCTGGGTGATGCGGTCGGCGGCCACCTTGCTCGGCTTGCCGCAGTGGGGGCAGAGCACCAGCGCGAACTTTTTGCCTTCCGCCTCGCGGAGGTACACCTGCAATTCCTCGTCGGTCGCTGTGTAGCGCCGTCGGCACTTGTCGCAAGTTATCGCCAACATATCAACCTCCAGCCTGGGTCGTCTCCGTCGACTCCGGGAACCGCTCGCACAGCGAAACAAATTCCTCCGTCGCGGCCAGAATCCGCCAGTCCAGCACGCTGGTCAGGCTCGTATCCTGCACGCCGGGCACGGTCCGAATCCAACTCATCACATAGCCGGTCAGAGCGGCGGTCCGCTCGCCCAGGAGCAGGATTTGGAGGTCCGCGTCCTGGGAATGAAACACTTTGACGACCCAGACCACATCGACCAATTCGTGGGGTGGGAGCCGGCAAAGCGCGTTGTAAACTTCGTCGTCGCGGCCGGGCTGCAGCTTGACCTGCACAGTGGCGGCAGCGCGGCGATCCCAGCCGGTGTTGAGAAGCGAGACGTCCATGAGCGCTTCGCTGCGCACGACGCCGTCAAACGCGAGCTGGGCCGAGGTGCCGCGTACTCCTGGCGCCGAGCGAATGGTGTTCACAAGGAAGTCGTCGAACAACTCGAGGTCATAGATCAGACACACCACGTGCAGGTCGGCCCGTTCGCGAATCCAGTTGATCCACAGCACGGTCAGGCAGGGGTTCTTGTGCGCTTGCAGGTTTTCCACGAGTCGCTCGCGCGCGAGCTCGTCTGCGCCTGCCGCAATGTCAACGTGTATTACTGCCAGCGTCGGTTTCATCCGGTCAACCCTTCCCGTCTCGATGCAAATGCCCGCCTGTCGTTGCGTGAGCGAGCCGCGCCTATCTTAGCATGACTTCACCCCGCGCCCAAAGGATGCTATAATGTTTGCGCCTCAGCACTGTCCCTGAAGGAGATCGACGTGACACGGGATAACTTCGATTTGCAGCTCGCTCAGGTCAAAGAGAAACTCGTCAATCTTGCGTCCATGGTCAACAAGGTGCAGGAGCAGGCCGTCAGAGCGCTGGCCGAGCACGATGCCGAACTGGCGAAGGAAGTGATTTCGAGCGATCAGACGATCAACCACATGCAGCGCGAGATCGAAGAGACGTGCCTCCTGCTGATCGCCAGCCAGCAGCCTGTTGCGCGCGATCTCCGGCTCGTTTTCTCGATGTCGACGATTGCCTGGGAGCTCGAGCGCATGGCCGACCATGCCAAGGGGGTGGCGGTCCTGGCGCAACGGCTGGCCGATCAGCCGCTGCTTAAGCCGCTGATCGACATCCCGCGCATGGCCGAGATCGGTCGCGAGTTGTTAATGGGGCAGATCGATGCGTTCATCCGCGGGGACGCCGACGCCGCGCGGGCCATTGCCGTGCGCGACAATGAGGTTGACCAGTTGAACGACCAGGTCTTTCGGGAACTGCTCGTGTTCATGATGACCGACCCCCGCACCATCACGCGCGCCACTTATCTCCTGTGGGTTGCCCACAACCTCGAACGGTTTGCCGACCGCACGACCAATATTGGCGAGCGGGTGGTCTTTCTGCAAACGAACTCGATTGTCGAACTCAACGAATAAGGGATTTTCTCATGGATTTGACTCAACTGAGCCAGATGGTCTCCTGGCTGGACGAAGAGCATCGCCGCGACCGCGAGGAACTGGCGCGGCTCGATCAACGGCTGCAAAGCATGGCGATCGAGAAGCAAGAACAGTCGCGGCGGATCCAGGACCTGGAGAGCCGCCTCGCGAGCACGCAGGCGCAACTCACCCGCTTCACGCAACTGGAGCAGGCGCTGCAGCAGCTCAAGGGCGAGGTCGTGGTGCTGCTGGACAAGCAGACCGAGGCGCGGCTGAATGCGGAGCGAGATGCCGAACGCGCGCGCGTCAGTGACCGCGATGCGCTGGGGCGCGGCATCGCGGAACTGCGGAAGGAACTTACCCGCATCGCGCGCATCGAGGAAGACCTGGTGACGCGGCAGGCCGAGGATCAGCGGTTGGGCGAGATGGTGCTCGCGCTGCGGCTGGCCCTTAACAATACGACCAAGGACCTTGATGAGCGGACGCGGTCGTTGCCGTACATTGTCGAACAGCGCTCGCAGGACAACAAGCGCATCGCTCAGATCCAGGGCGAGAACACAGAGTTGTTGAAGCGCACGGAGGCGCTGGGCTCGCGCATCCCGATGCTGGAAGAGCGGCTGCAGCGGCTGGACAAGGAGCTTCAGCGCCTCCAGCCCATCCCGGATCAGATACAGCAGGATCAGAAGAAATTCATCGAGGCGCAGAAGCTGGCCGATGTCGAGCGCAACCGGCAGATGGGAATTTGGGAGCAGGCGATCGACGAGCAGAAGACATCGATCGAGCGACAGATGGTTCAGCTGCGCGAATTCGAGGTGCGGTACGAGCAGGCGGGCCGCAGCTTGAAGGGCATCGAGGAATTCCAGGCGCAGGTCGTGCGCGAACAGAAACAGATTGCGGAGCTTCAGCGGCTGGCAGAAGAGCGACAGCGCAAGGAGCTGGCCGACTGGCAATCGGAGAACGAGCAACGCTGGAAGAAAGAGGGCCTGCGCTGGGACTACGTGACGCAGGAGCAGCAGAAGGTCAACCAGAAACTCGCGGACCGCTTTGGCCCGATCGAGAAGCAGCTTGCGGTGATCCAGCGCGAGATCGAAGCGCTGTGGCGCCTGCAGGAGGCGCTCGGCGCGGCGCAAAGCCAGAGCTCACAGCGCCTGCTCGACGCGGTGAGCGCGGGGCTCGGCGCGCGGCCCAAGCCCGAGGCGTAAGCCTGCCATGCGCGTAATCGGCACGGCCGGGCATGTCGACCATGGCAAGTCGACGCTCGTGCTCGCCATGACGGGCATCGACCCCGACCGGCTGCGCGAGGAAAAAGAACGCGAGATGACGATCGACCTCGGCTTTGCGTGGCTGGCGCTGCCGCCGCCGCAAGGAGCCGAGGGATCGGCGCAGGACAAGGAAATGGTCGGGGTTATCGACGTCCCCGGCCACATTGATTTCATCAAGAATATGCTTGCGGGGGTTGGCGGCATCGATGCGGCGCTCTTTGTCGTCGCGGCGGACGAAGGCGTCATGCCCCAGACCCGCGAGCACCTCGCCATCCTCGACCTCCTCCAGATTCAAGCCGGCGTGGTCGCGCTCACCAAGACGGACATGATCACCGAAGAGGGGTGGCTCGACCTCGTGCAGGCCGACCTGGCCGAGACGTTGCGCGGGACGCAGTTGGAGGGGGCCGCAATCGTGCCGGTCTCAGCGCGCACCGGCGCGGGGTTGGCCCAACTCAGACAGGCGCTGGCCGATGCGCTGGCGACCGTTCCCCCTCGCCGCGACAAGGGCGCGCCGCGGCTGCCCATCGACCGTGTGTTCACGATCGCGGGGTTCGGGACCGTCGTCACCGGCACGCTGAGCGATGGGCAGTTCAAGGCCGGCGACGAGGTCGAAGTCCTGCCGGGGGACTTGCGGGCGCGCATCCGTGGCATGCAGACGCACAAGAAGGCAGTGGAGGCGGGCCTGCCGGGCAGCAGGTTGGCGATCAACCTTTCGGGCGTCAAGCCGGAAGAACTGAAGCGCGGGCAGGTGGTGGCGAGGCCGGGCGCGCTGAGGACGTCGACGCTTGTCGACGTGCGCCTGCGCCTGACGCGCAGCGACGAGTGGCAGGCCGGCATCGAGCACAGCGACCAGGTCGACTTCTTCAGCGGCGCGTCGGAGGTGCCAGCGCGGGTGCGGCTGCTGGACGCGGAGCAGATACGCGCGGGCGAATCGGGTTGGGCGCAGTTGGCGTTAGAGGCGCCCGTCGCGCTGGCGCCCGGCGACCGGTTCATCGTCCGGCGTCCCTCGCCCAGCATGACCGTCGGCGGCGGGGTGGTCGTGAACCCGCACCCGGCGCGGCGGTGGCGTCGTTTTCAGCCGGACGTGCTGGCGCAGCTCGAAACGCTGGCGCGCGGCACGCCCGAAGACCTGCTGCTGCATGCGCTCTCGCGTATCGAGCCGGGGCCGCTCAAGGAGGCGGCCGAGCGTTCGGGACTGGATGCGGCGACGGCGGAGCAGACGCTGGCCGCGATGGTGGCCGGTGGCGAAATCCTGCCGCTGGGCGCGTTGCAGGCGCCCTACACAAAGAGCGTCGCGCCGGTCATTTCGCTTGGCGGCTGGCATACCCTCGCCGCGCGCATGGCGGAGGTCCTGTCCGACTACCACGCGCAGTACCCGTTGAGGCCGGGGATGGGACGCGAGGAACTGAAGGGCCGCGTCCAGGGGCGCCAGAAATGGCCGCCGAAGCTGTTCAACGAACTGGCCGCGCGGGCGCTAGCCGAGGGTTACCTGGTCGAGAGCGGCGATTTCCTGGCGCGGCCGGGGCATCGCATCACCTTCACGCCCCAACAACAAACCCGCGTCGATGCGCTGCTGGCCGCGTTCCGGCGGCAGCCCGCGACGCCGCCCTCGATGGCGGACAGCCTGGCGATGGTCGACGCGGACGTCCTGAGCGCGCTTATGCGCCAAGGGACGCTCGTCCGGCTGAGCGAGGATGTGCTGCTGCTGCGCGAGACTTACGATGCGATGGTGGCGGGCATCGTCGACTTCATCAAGGCAAACGGCAGCATGACCGTGGCCCAGGTGCGCGACCAGTTTGGCACGAGCCGTAAGTACGCGCTGGCGCTGATGGAGCGGCTGGACGAGTTGAAGATCACAAAGCGCGTCGGGGATGAGCGCGTGCTGAGGTAGAGAGTGAACCAGGTTTCTTCAAGAAACCTGGTCACTGACTTTTGCTATTCCGCAACTACTTTCCCGTCGATTACGGTCATTTCGACCGGCGTATTCAGGATGCGCATGGGGTCGATAGAGAAGATATTCTCGCCGAGAACGACCAGGTCCGCCACCTTTCCGGGCGCGATGCTGCCGCGGTAGCTCTCCTCGCCCGCAGTGTAAGCCGGCCAGTATGTGTACGCATCGACGGCTTCCAGCACAGTAATGCGCTCTTGCCCCTGCCACCCCTCGGGGCCGGGCGTGCCGTCCGCGCGGCGGCGGGTGACCGCGGCGTGGATGCCGATCAGCGGGTCATGCGGCTCGATGGGGCCGTCTGAGCCGAAAGCGAGGCGCGCGCCCGAATCGAGCAGGCGGCGGAAGGCGTAGGCGCCGCGCGCGCGCTTCGGCCCCCAATGCCGGTCCCATGTCGGCTGTGGCGTGAATGGGCTGCACGGAGCCGACGATGCCCAGCTGCGCCAGCCGAGGCAGGTCCGCGTCGTCGATCACCTGGACGTGCTCGATCCGGTGGCGCAGCCCTTGTCCGCGTTCCCGCGCGCGGACTTCGGCCAGGATGTTGAGCACGTCGCGGTTAGCGCGGTCGCCGATGGCGTGGATGGTCAGGCTGAAGCCGGCCGCGCTCGCCTTGAGCGCGTGCTCCAGCATCTCCTCCGGGTCCATCGCGGTCACGCCCCACTTGTTCGGCTCGCCCTCGTAGGGTTGCAGCATATTGGCGGTGCGG
>JALOOB010000361.1 GCA_025454635.1 Anaerolineae bacterium | reverse complement strand
GAACTCCTCGTCACCGGCTTCCCCCCCGGTCGCCAGGAATTGCTTCTCGTTCTCCGCCTTCGCGTCGTAGATCAGCGACTTCGAGGGGTCCTTCTTTACCTTCTCCGCGTAGCGCACGACGAAGAAGATCCCGAGGATCGTCCCGACAACCAGCAGCACCAGCCGCCCGATGAGCCCCTCGCTGAGCGTCGTGCCCGCGAAGCCGGACGCGATGCCGGTGGCGAATGGGTTGACCGTCGAGCCGAGCACCCCGATTCCCGCGCCGAGCAGGATCAAAGCCGCCGCGCTCAGCCCATCATACCCCGCGGCCAGCATGACCGTAATGATGAGCGCGTAGAAGGCCAGCGTCTCTTCGGCCATACCATAGGAAGTCCCGCCGATGGCGAAGATCGTCATCAGGATCCCGCCGATGGCGAAGATCGTCATCAGGATCGGGAACATCCACTTCTCTTTCCCCTTGAGCTTGCTCACGACCCACGCGATACCCGCGTTGATCGCGCCTGTCTTCATTGTCACGCCGAGAAAGCCGCCAATGATCAGCACGAACAGAGCCACGTCGATCGCGCCGAACAACTCGCCCGAGTTCCAGACGTCGACATTTCCAGTCGAATCCTGAATGCCGTACATCCCGTTGATCGGCCCCTTCAGCGCGCTCTGGAGCAATTTCTGCGGGTTCTGGGGCACGGCAGCATACGTGCCCGGGATGGGCGCGCCCTCCGCGTCGTACTGGTAGGAGCCGGCCGGCACGATCCACGTTGCCAGCGCGATCAGGACCAGCAGGATGAAAAGGATGGTGATTAGCCGGTGCGGCAGCTACGGTCATGAGATACCCCCTCCATGAGATAGGCGCAGCGCGACAGGGGCGGCAACGCCGAACGGCCAAAAACGTTATGCAATCGAAGGGAAACTCGATCGGCGCAAGTATGAGGATACGCTCCTACGCGTTTGCGGCGGAGACCCAAAAGGGCGCAACGAGGGTGTAATCACATCGAAGACGGAAAAATGGCGTGAGCGAAGCAGTTGGTCGCCGAGGCTAGCCCCTTCTTTCGCCAGTTTCGAGCCGGCGAACCGTTCGTTGACGTCGAGTCAATCGGGCGAGGGAGAGATTCGCAGAGTCATGTCTTGCTGCGCTGCCCGCGGGGAGCTTCTCGGCGAGAGGGGGTTGCCGGCCGGCAGGGGCCAGAAATCGCGCTCTGGCAGACTCTTGCGGCCTGCCAGAGCGCTCTACGCGGGCCTCGCTAGCTCAGCGGGATCCCTGCGCCGATCACCTCGTTTTTCACTTTGTCGTACACCGCGCGCCACTCGTCCGAGGGCGTGAGCGTCGTCAGGTCGTAGCATTCCTTGAAGCTCTGCCCCTTCGGCGGATGCCCCAGCTCATGTTCATACTTCGGCAGCAGGCAGTTGGCAACCTCGTTCGCCTGCGCCAGGCTCATCCCCGACGCCTTCTTGAACACCTCGCCCGCGAACTTCACTTCGAGCGGCGTGATGTAGTTCGTGTACTTGCCGCCCGCGGTCCGGGGGCCGGTGCACGACGACGCGCCGCACACGCTCAACGTCATCATGCCCACCGCGGATTCGTACAGCAGGCACTCCGTCACCGGGCCCGCAGTCTGGTTGAGCACCGAGTTGGCGCAGATGTGCGTGTTCCGGCTCAGCGCCTGGAACACGGTGCCGAGCGCCCAGAGCGCCTGCCGGCCGCAGTTGCCCATCGTCTTCAGGTCGTAGGGGAAGCTCGCGCCGTTGACGCATTGGTACACGTTGTAAAGCATGATCGTGCATGCGATACAGGACAGCGCCGCGCCCTCCGGCCCGCCCGCGTAACCGCCGATCATCGACCACGACCCGCCGTAGGTCAGCCCGCCGCAGTTGTAGGCATGCGCCAGCTTCATCAGGTTCTCGTACGACGTCTTGATCTCGACCGGGGAGAGCACGAGCACGATGTCGCGGCCCGGCTTGTACCCGCCGGGCACGCCGAACCCGCCGAGCACGCCGTAATGCGTGGGCGAGGTTCCCACCGCGTAGAGGCCGATCCCGTCGCGGCCGGCCTTGCTGATCGCGCTGTAGAATCGCTCGGCCTGCATCTTGCCCGCAAGCAACTCATACGGCGAGCCCGCGCGCAAGGGCGCGCCCCAGATGGTCTCGAACGACGGCCCTTCGAGGCAGTCCACCTCTGGCACAGCCGCGATCCCCTCGACCAGCGGCTCGAAGACGTCCTCGCTCACCGCGATGCTCAGCGGCGACACCCAGATGGGCGGCGTCGGGTCGGACACGGCGCGGTGCTGGAAATGCGCGGTCTCCTTGCCCTCGCCCAGGGTGAAGGCGGCCGGCGCGGCTTCCAGCCCCGCTAAAAGTTCCTCGCGCGAGTAGCGGATGGCGCGCTGCGTGTCGGTGCACAACATCCCGACCTCGGTCGCCACCTCCAGCGCGGCCTCGAAGTAGCGGTCCGCCAGCGCCAGGTCCTGATTGATCGGGTTCGCCGGATCGCACGTCCTCTGCAGCCCGTACTTCTTGAGCTTGTCGTTGATCGCGCCGGGGATCACGCGCGTGTCCCAGTCAAACTGCTTGACGATGGGGCCTTTGTGCGCCTTGTCCAGCACATCCATCAACCGGTCTCGTTGAATAGCCATGGTGCTGCTCCTACTCCTGAACGAAGGTCGACTGCGCAGGCGTGCTGTTCGCCTCGAGCAGCCTGTCGCACACCTTGACCGCGGACACCGCGCTCAAGCCCCAACCGTCCGCGCCGATCGCGCGCGCGTACTCCGGGGTCACCGGGCCGCCGCCGACGACCACGTAGAATCGGTCGCGCACGCCCATCTCGCGCAGCAGGTCCAGCACGTCGCGCTGGTAGGGCATCGAAGTCGTCATGAGCGCGGACAGCGCGATGAACTTCGCGCGCTCCCGCTGCGCCGCGTCGATGATTTCCATCGGCGGCACGTTCACGCCCACGTCGATCACCTCGTAGCCGTGGACCGAGAGCATCGTCGCGACCAGGTTTTTGCCGATATCGTGGATATCGCCCGACACCGCGCCGACGACCACCTTGCCCTTCTTCTGGCTCGCCTGCTCCGCGCTGATGTGCTGTGACAGGATCGCCATGCTTCGCTTCATCGCCTCGCCTGCGAGCATCAAGCTCGGCAGGTACAGGTCGCCGCACTCGAACAGGTCGCCGACTTTGGTGATGGCGTCCGATGCCGTCCGGATCGCCTCCATCGCATCGACGCCGCCGTCGATGGCCGCTTGCGCCGCCTCTGCGGCCGCTTCGGGCTCTGTGTCCAGGATGCTCTCGTGCAGTCGCGCGAGCAGTTCTTCCCGGGGCGCTAACTGATCCATCCGTGTGCTCCTTTCGTGGGGGTGCGATTCGTTCAGACCTGGACTCTGCCCCAGCGGCCCGAGTCAGGCTATGCGTAGGCCCAGCTTGCAGGATTCGCCGCCGTCGCCGCGTCCGAGCGCATGGCCCAGGAGCACGCGCTCCAGGCTCGCGGGGAGGTCGCGCACGCGGCGGCCCGTGGCGTGCGCGATCGCGTTGCAGATCGCCGGCGCGGCGGGCACGAGCGCAGGCTCAGCCACGTTCTTCGCGCCGAACGGACCGTAGGAGTAGGGGTGTTCCAGCAAGACGCAGTGGATGTCGGGCACGTCCCGCGCCGTTGGAATCAAATAGGTATCGAAGTTCGTAGCCTGCAGGTAACCGTCGACGAACCCGGCGTCCTCCATCAGCGCGTAGCCGAGACCCTGCGCCACGCCACCGTACACCTGCCCGACCGCGCCCTGCGGGAACACGGTCGTCCCCAGATCGTGCGCGGCCCAGAAGTCGACCACCGTCGTCTTGCCGGTGCGGGTGTCCACCTCGACCTCCGCCACATGCGCGCCGAAGTGATAGGCCATGTAGGCCACCCCGCGGCCTTCCTTGCTGTCCCAGTGGATGCGCGGCGCGGTCCACTTCGCGTGCGCGGACGGGGTCAGGCCGATCCGGTGCGCGTGATCCACCACGCGCTCCCACGTCACCGGCTCCTCGCTGGGGCCGACGTAGGCCTCGCCCGCCCGGACGAGTTGGTGGATGGAGCAGCGCAGCAAATTGGCGGCCGCATAGTCGAGCGTCTGGCGCAGGTTGAGCGCGGCCAGCCGCGCCGCGTTGCCGCCCAGCATGGTAGAGCGGCTTGCCACGGTCGGGCCGGATTCGAGCGCGGTGTTCGTGTCGGGCCGCAGCATCTTGATCCGCTCCGGCCGCACGCCCAGCTCCTCCGCCGCGATGAGCGTGAACACGGTGCGCGAGCCGGTGCCGAAATCGGTCAGCCCCGAAGTAAGCGCGATGCTGTAATCACCTTCGACCGTGATCGTGCTCCCGGCGTAATCCGCCCCCTCCGCGCCGAGCGAGGTGCCGTGGAACAGCGACGCCACGCCAATGCCGCGGCGCACTGGGCCGCTCTGCTGGCTGAACTCGGCGCGCTTGCGGTCCCAATCGCTCAACCGGCGCACCGTTTCCAGGCACTGCGGCAGCCCCACTGACTCGTCGAGCCGCTGCCCGAACG
>JALOOB010000360.1 GCA_025454635.1 Anaerolineae bacterium | reverse complement strand
GCCGCCGGCCCACCGTTGCGGAAGATCATCGAGTCGTTCGTCTCGGCGAGGCGCAGGATGAGGTCGCCGCCGTCCATGACGTACGAGCCGACCTTGCTGAGGCTCGTCAGAAAGTCGTTTGAGAGCGAGCCGGGCGGGCAAGCCGCGCGCGTGACTGCGCCGAGCGTGATCGCGAGCGCGTCATTTTCGAGGACATAGGTGGCCTGCGCATTGTTGCAGTCCGCTTTGATCGCCATCTGGCCGTCCGCGCCGAAGATGACCGTGTAGCTCGCCGGGTCCGGCACGACGGACTGGGTGGGCGGGTTGGTCTTGAGCAGCGCGGCCCATTCCCACACCGTGCCTGTAAGCGGATTGGCGCCCATCACTTGATCGGGCGCGGGCGTCGCCTGCGGCTCCGGCGCGGCAGTAGCGTCCGGGGCAGTCACGGCTTGTTCGGTCGGCGCGGGCGCTACCGGCGCCATTTCAGTAGCGGCAGGCTGCTGGGCGGCCTCGGTTGGGGCAGCCTCCGGCGCAGGGGCCTCGGCCGTGACAGCAACCGCTGCCGTCGGCCCCGCCGCGCTCGGGAACACGGGCGGGAGTGCGCCACAGCCCGCCAGAAGCGTGGCCGCGAGCGCCATCAGGATGACGTAACGCACCGTCTTCATAGTTGTCAACTCCTCCGTTAATTGGCAAGACCGTCAAATAAATGATCTATGCGATTGTAGAGCAGTTCGCGCGAAAATACAAGCCCCAAAAAACAGATATTAACAAAGGAACCGCAACTAAACGAACGGCTGTTGTATGCTTTTCGGCTCTCCCATAGAATGGCACCTGTACGCTGCCGTTCTCCGCGTGCAGTTTCGTTTGGCGCTTAATCATCTTTCGTTTTCGGAGGCATGGCATGACAACTGAGATCAAGTCGAAGGTGACCGATGGCGCCAAGCAGGCGGCGCCGTGGCGCAAGGGCATTCCGTGGGGCATCGTGTTGGCGGAGGGCGTCCTGCTCGTCGCCGTCGGGCTCTTCCTGATATTTGCGCAGGACGCCGCGCGGCGATTGCTCGGCCAGATCCTCGCCATTGTCATCGGCGTCACGGGGGGCATCCAGCTATATGGCGCGCTCAGGGCCAAGCAGGAGGGCCAACTCGGTCAGCTCAACACCATCCGCGGAGCGGTGGGCCTCGGCGCGGGCGCGCTCGTCCTGGTGCTGTTCATCTTCAACTTGATGACGCTGCAAACCGGCCGCATCATCCTCGGCCTGGGCGCGGTGGCTTTTGGCGCGATCGGTATCTATCTCATCTATCTCACGCGCGATTCGGGCATCCGGATCGGACCGGCGATCAGCAACGGCTTCTGGGTGCTGTTCGGCATCCTGCTGTTGTTGGCGGCCATCGGCGGCACGATGCTTGCGTCGATCAGCGAAGCCATCAACGTTGTCCTCCTGCTGGGTGGCGCGTTCCTGATCATCTGGGCGTTCGTCATCAAGGGCAGTAAGAAATCAACGCCAGTCAATTGATTCTTGTCGTCATCCCTCATCCACCATCGAAGGAGTAGTCACTTATGGAAGGCGCTAGCGTTATCTGGGGTCTCGTCATCCTCGCCGCAGGGGTTTTTGTCAGCGTCTACGGGAGTTTGCTCTTCCGGTTCGTGCTGGCGGTCGTCGGCTTTGCCATCGGGTTCTATGCCACGATGACCCTTCTGCCCGCGACCAACACGGCGCTTCAGGTGCTGATCGCCCTCATTGTGGGTGGCATTGGCGCGGCGGTGCTGTACAGCCTCTTCCGGATCAGCCTGCACATCGCCGGCGCGCTTCTCGGCGCGGTGATCGTGATGGCGGTGCTGTCGCTGATCGGCTGGGTCGGCGGTGGGAGCATGGGCGTCGTTAGCTGGATCCTGGTCCTGGCCGGCGCAGGCGTGGTCGGCTTCCTGGGCAACCGGCTCGGGAACGCCATCATTCCGCTTGCGACCGCGCTCACCGGCGCGGCGCTGGTGGTGCTCGGCTTTTCGAAGCTGTTTGCGCCGAACGTCGGCGCGGCCTCCAACGATCCGATTGCCGTCCTGTCGGGCGGTTTCGGCTTCGTTCTGTTCCTGGTGCTTGCCATCATCAGCGCGCTGGCCCAGTTCCAAATCACCGATCTGCGCCGGCGCTTGCTGCGGTAGGGGATAACGGCGGATGGCGGCCTCAACCAGCCCTCAAGCAGCGACGACTCCGAGCCGCCTGCATTACCTGGACTGGTTGCGGGTCATCATCATCGGCATGGTCTTCGTCGGCCACTGCGTGATGCCGTTTAGCGGCGCGCCGTGGCTGATTACGGCGGACGTCCGACTGCGGTTCGGCCCCCTGCTGGCCGCAGTCGGCAACCAGTTCGCTATGCCCGTCATGTTCCTGATCGCCGGCGCGGGCGCATACTTCTCCCTCCGCAAGCGCGCGCCCGAGAAGTTCGCCCGCGAACGGCTTCTGCGGCTTGGCTTGCCGTATCTCGTGTTCACGCTCCTGCTGTCACCCATCCAGGCTTACTACGCTGCGCTCGATGCAGGAACGTATAGCGGGCCGTTTTTCCCTGATTTTCTCCCGCAGTTCTTCAATCTGGACGGTTTCACGCGTTTCGACCTGTCGTTCCTCGGCTACTACGGCTACCACCTGTGGTTTCTCGGTTTTCTGCTCTTCTTCTCGCTCGTCTCGCTGCCTGTCATCGGCTACCTCAAGGGAGCGAATGGTCGGCGTCTGACTGGGCGGCTGGCCGCGCTCAGCGAGCGACGAGGCGGCCTCCTGCTGATCTTCCTGCCTTTTGCGCTGCTCCAGGTGATCGTTTTCCCGATATGGCCACAGTATCAGGGCTGGGCCAACACCCTGTTCTGGGGCAGCTTCTTCATTCTCGGGTATCTCTTTTACTCCGACCCGCGTTTTGCTGCGGCGATCCGCCGCTACTGGAAGACCTGGGTTGCGGTCGCGCTGATCACCACGGCCATCATGGCGGGGATCGCCGTCCTCGGCTTGCTAGGCGTCTCGAACCTGATCGACGCGACCCGCGACAACCCTGATCTGATCGAGAGCATCCTCGCCGGACCCGGCGATGCGGTCCGGAAGGCGGGCCTCGTGGCGCCGCTGCTGCTCGCCTACGTCAGCATGGCCGTTCTGTTCAACTACAACGCCTGGGCGTTGGGGCTGTTGGTCGTGGCAATCGGGATGATGTGGCTGAACTTCGAGAATCGGACCCTCAAGCGGACGAGCGGACCGTCCATGCCGTTTTACGTGCTGCACCATCCCTTCATCGTTATCTTCGGCTTTTACATCGTTCAACTCCCCTGGCCGGCGCTGCCCGAGTTCCTGCTCCTCGCGCTGAGCGCGCTGGTCGCGACAGTCGCTGCGGTCGCGTTTCTCATCGCGCCGTGGAACCCGCTTCGCGCGCTCTTTGGCACTCCAGCCAAACCCCGGCCGGCCGCCGAGGTCAGTCCGCAGAGTCCCCGCTGACACTGAAATCCCGCGCAAATTGTTAAGGTTTGCCCCTTTTGTCAGGTTGCGAAGCGCGCGGCCTTTGCGCTATAATCGGAAGGGTCGACGGTGTCGTTGCCGGGGAGCGCAAAAAACCTCCCACTCGGAGTGTTCCGAAGTGGGAGGTTTCGGTTAATGAGCGGAGTACCCCAGGCAAGATTCGAACTCGCGGCCTACTGATCCGAAGTCAGTCGCTCTATCCACTGAGCTACTGGGGCAGACACCGCAGCTAGTATAGCATCAGGTGGGACGCAGGGCAAAGACGG
>JALOOB010000359.1 GCA_025454635.1 Anaerolineae bacterium | reverse complement strand
TCGCCTGCGACCGTCGTCCTTGGCGCGGAGGTCATCGCGCAGGTGCGGATCTTCGCGGCCGGGCTGGAGCAGGCGGACGCGGCGGGGCTGATCGAGGAGATTGCCGCGGCCGGTCCCGGCGGCAGCTTCCTGGAAAGCCCGGATACCTTGCGTCGCCTGCGGACCGGCTATCACAGCAGCCCTGTGTTTGGGCACTTCGGGTTTGAGAAGTGGCAGGAGTTGGGGCGACCCTCGGCGGAAAGGCGGCTGCGCGACACAACCGTCGAACTCATGGCGCGCGCCCGCCCACCCGAGAATCAAGGGGAGATACTGGCGCGCGGGGAAGGTTGGATGCGCTCGCGGAGCATATAGCTTTTTTTAGCCACAGAGGTCACAGAGGGCGCAGGGGTCTTAAAGGCGTCCTCTCGTGCTCTCTCTGATCCCTCTGTGACCTCTGCGACTAAAACTATCCCTGCTTCGGCGTATAGTACCTCCGCAGCCACCGGCTCAGGCCGTCCAGCCCTGGAAACAGCACCCGCTCCGTAATATTCGCCTGATCCAGCTTATCGCGCACTTCCCACTTGAGTTCCGCCGGGATGATGATCCGCCGCGTCAGCCCCGGCCGCGCAAGCAGCCACTCGTCCAGCCGCACCTTTGGGCTTGACATGAGCGCAAACAGCGCAAATTGGTTCACGATGCGGTCGTCGAGGGAAGGCGGTTCGAGGAAGAGCGGGAACGGGTCGGGCGCAAGCCGGTCCAGCGCGGGCAGGTTGGCCGCGCCTCGGCCCAGCAGTTCGGTCGTGAACACGTCCGCGCCCTCTTCCCGCAGCAACTCCTGGAGCGCGTCGGGCAAGTGCGCCTTCAGCTTGTGGTAGTTGACGCACCACACCACGCCGTCCATCCCGAACTCCTCCTGGTTGTCCGTGGCGAAGTGCAGCGCGATCAGGGGGGAGTAGGTCCAGTCGAGCAGCCGCGTCGGCAGTCCGTGATGCGCGGCGACTGCCAGCCAGTTCCACACCGAGTCGCCCGGCACAGCGGAGCGCGGCGCGTACTTGCGGAACGCGCGGAGCAGCGGCCCTTCGACGCGGTGATACGCGCCGCCCAGCCGCATCAGCGTCGTCACCAGCGGCTCATTCGCATCGGGCATGCCACGGAACGCAAACTCCAGCCGGTGCCGGCCGAGCGACTCGTGCCATGACTCGCGGTACAGCTCCTCCTGAAGCTCATTCCATGAGCCGGCGCGCACCTCTTCCACGGGACTCCTTTTTGCCACAAAGAACTCAAAGCGCTCTGAGCACTCTGTGTTCTCTGTGGCGTAACTGTCAATCCGTGCCGGCCTTCTCCCAACCCATCTTGCTCACCTGTCCGGTCTCGATGCGCAGGTAGACCACCGTCCCCTCGATCCGCGCGACCTGGTCCATCGGGACGAGCAGGTCCGCGCCGCGCGGTCGGTCCAACACGAACACCTCTTCGCGCACTTCCTGCACGCGGCCGATGTCGGTCCCGTCGAACGCCACGACCTTCATGCCGTCGCTCACCTTGATCTCGCCCTGCGGCGCGGCTTCTGCGGCGTCACTGGTCGCGGTTTCGCTCGCCACCGGCGCAGGCGCAGGCTCGCTCGCCTCCGCCGACAGTCGCTGCCGCGCCTCGTCCAATTCCTCCGCGCGCGCTTCATCCGCGGGCGCGGCCGGCAGTGCGTACTCCGCCTGGCTCTCGTCGCCATGCCGCCCGTTGCTCGGTCGCAACTGCTCCGCCACGCCGCTCGCGCGCGTCGTCACCTGCTCCTTAACCTGGCCCGCCAGCTCGCCTGCCTTGCTGCCGAGCGCCGCCACCGCCGGGCTGACCTTCGCGCCGAGCTTCTGCGCCGACTCGCCTGCGCGCGTTCCCGCCGCCTTCAGGCGCTCGGCCGCGGCCTTGCGGTCCATTCGGCGAACCACGACCGCGACCGTCAGCGCGCCAACCGCCACACCCAGCAGGACCGCCTCGCGCTGGCCGAACTTGAATCCCTTCAGGCTCGCCATCGCGTCGTTGCGCGCCTTCTCCAGCGTCGCCTCCAGGGTCTCGCCCAGCGCGTCCGCCTTCACCTCGACCGCCTTCGCGATCGGCGCGGCCTTGGCGCCGATGACATCCGCCTGCTTCTCCAGCGCGCCCGCCAGCAGTTCCGACTTTTTCTCCAGGACTTCCGCGAGCGCGCCCGCAGTGGCCTCGACCGCCTTCGCCACCTCGGCGGCCCGCGCCGCGTTCTCCTTGATCATGACCTGAGCGTTCATTCAACTCTCCTCACACATGGCCTTGGTTTCGCTAGCCTTCCATGATAGCAACCTGCCCGCCGCTTGCGGTAGGGGCTGTTCCAGTAGACCATAACGCCGGGCAACCGGGGGATGGTTGCGGTCGGATTGGCGGGTGGCCTATGTCAGCCAGAAATCAGGTAGAATGGCCCTGCCTGGCGTATCCTGTATCCGAAACCAGGTTACGCCAGCGCACATGGTGGAGCCTGGTTTTGTTCTTTCGTGACGCCCACCGCCCGCGCCGCAACCGTGCGACCCCGCGCAGCGTATTACTTGGAGAGCCGCCACCAAACGACGGCCCAGTGCATTGGAGGGGAGCAAGAATGGCTTCTATAGCACTCAAGCGAGGGACCGCGCTCGCAGCCCTCATCGTTCTCGTCGCGCTGATCGCGGCGTGCGCCGCGCCCGCGACGCCGGTTCAGCCTGCCACGCAGGCGACCGAGGCAACCGCGGCGCCCGCCACTCAGCCGCCGGCAACCCAGGCGCCTGCAACCGAGACGCCGGCTGCGACTGAGGCGCCCGCATCCGGGACCACCACAGGAGGCAGTTCGTTGGAAGGCATCTGGGAAGGCACGATCAAAGTCGCGGGACAAGAACTCGCGACGCGCTTCAATTTCACTGCCGACGGCAGCACGGTCGACTTCCCGACCCAGGGCGCGAACGGCATCGAGATGGAGAACTTCAAGGCTGATGCAACGTCGTTCAGCTTCAGCGTTCTGCCCGCGCCGCAAACCGCCAGCTTCGAGGGCCAGTTGCAGGGGGACGAGCTAAGCGGCAAGTTCACCCAGGCCGGCTTCGAGGGGACGTTCAGCGCGAAGCGCGGCAGCGCCCCGGTTGTGGTTGCCGAGCCGAAGGAATACAAGGAAGAGGAAGTTACTTTCACGAACGGCGACGTGACTCTCGCCGGCACCTTGAGCCTGCCCAACGGGACCGCTCCCTATCCGGCGATGGTCCTGATCAGCGGCAGCGGAGCGCAGAACCGCGACGAGGAAATCTTCGGCTTTAAGCCGTTCGCGATCCTCGCCGACGAACTGACGAAGGCCGGCATCGCCGTGCTCCGCTACGACGACCGCAGCATCGGCGGGTCGAGCAAGGGCGCCGCAGACGACACCTCCGAGACCTTTGCGGGCGACGTCCGCGCGGCGATGGAGTACCTTGCGACGCGCGGGGACATCGATGCGGCGAAGATCGGCCTGCTCGGCCACAGCGAGGGCGGCATCATCGCGCCGCTCGTTGCGGTGGAGACAGGCAAGCCCGCGTTCCTCGTCCTGCTGGCCGGCTCCACGATCCCCGGCAGCGAGCTGCTTGTCGAGCAGGCGGTGGCTGTTGCGGCCTCGGGCGGGATGGGCGAAGCCGAATTAGAGCGCGTGCGCACTCAGCAGCAGGCGGTGGTGGACGCGGTGGTGACGGGCGAGGGAGTCGATGAGCTGCGCGCTGACCTGGTCAAGCAATACCGCCAGGCTGCGGA
>JALOOB010000358.1 GCA_025454635.1 Anaerolineae bacterium | reverse complement strand
GACCATGCTGGCCTGGTGCGAGGCGCCGTGGAACGCCGCCGCGCGCAGCAGCGAAATGCGGTAGTCGATTCCCTGATGCTTCATCAGCGGGTCGATCCACTTGACGGGGTCGGGCGCGCCGGCGATCTGATCTTCGGGGCGCAGGATGAGATAGAAGCCGTGCCTGGGGTTCGCCAGTCGGCGCTTGTTTACCGAACGGGTGATCGCCGCCGCAAGCGCCGAGGGCTTCAGCCCGAGCGCCGCAACGGCTTCATCCCGGGAGAAGTAGGCTCGGCCGCGGGCGAGCAAATCGTCGAGGTGGGACTCAAGGGACGCCATACCGAACCATACGCAAAACTCGACCAATAATCACGATTTTTGCATATGAGTTGGGTCACTCCCACTCGATCATCAACGAGCCTTCTAAGCTGTTGATTTGTAGGCCACCTGAGGCTGTCCCGCAGAAATTTACCGTCATTTTTTACCGTCAGAGTGCGGAGCACCAGCATTGGCGCGGGTTTGCGGGCGATTCGGCCGGAAGCGACCTTTCGAGATCTATCGACATCTATCGGCGTCGATCAGGGCAACGCCCAAGAAAGGCCGGCATTAAACACCTTAAGCTATTGTCCCGACTCGATTTTTCGCCAGTATTTTTGCCGTCACGGTGCTGCAGGAGCGGTGGAAGACCTCCGCCGCCGTTCGAGGCCGCACTCACGCGGCAGGGCGGGAAGGTCCCCGCCGACCCCCTGGCTATCGATCGAGCCCAGGCCAGTGGAAGCAGGGCCGCGGGAGTCCGTCAGCTGGTCGCCTGGTGATCGGGAGGAATAACATCCGTACGCGGCGAACGAAGTCCATACGAAGAAGCGCCCCAAGGAACGGATGGAGAGTCCGTACGAGCCGTCCAGAATGGCGAACGCCCGCGATGTGGGCGTGGGCTGACCGGCAGGCACCGGCCAGGAGAAGCAGGCAGACGATGGCAGTCAAGATGGTTCGCCAAGCTGGGAAGGCGTGAACCGCTTTGGCTACACGCGCTGCTTCGCGCGGCCGCGAAGCTCGGCCCGCAGGCGCTCGCTCCGCTTCAGCCTGCCGTGGGCGACACGGTTATCCAAGACCAACGGAGCCAAGGCGTGGCCGAACGAACTGAAGATGTTCAGACCTATCGCTACTCAATATCGGTCGAGGCGACGCAGCGCGAGCTGAGGCTGTGCGGGTTCGCGTTGTTGAACCACTACCTGGCGATGCACCAGGTCATCGCCCAACACGTGCACCTCCAGCCCGTGGAACTGCTGATACTGATCGCCACGACAACCGGCAACGTGCAGCGGGCCTTGCGAACCGAGGCGCTGCCGGAAGCGCTTCGTGGCAGCAAACCGCTGCCACCGGAACTGGCCGTGCCGATGTCACGCCGCGCCATCGCGAGAGTCACCGGCATACCGACGGAGACCGTGCGACGGCACGTGGAAAGCATGGTCAAGCGCGGCATCCTGGTTTCGATGCCCAATGGCGTACGTGCGCCGAGCCGGCTGACCGAACGCTGGGCCGCAGCCGCAACGCTTGGGCTCATTCAATCGCATTTGGGCTGCACCGAACAATTGATTGCGCTGCAGGCAATCGCGCCGCAACCGCCGCGATCCACCAGGTCGCAGCGAGCGTGATCCCGGCGCTCGCCGTGCCGGCGACGCGGTGACCCGGATCGGGTCACTTGGCCGGTGCATTCTCCGCGGGACGCGCTAGCTTGCGGACTGCTGCGCGGCGCACCGCCGCTCGCAGACCCGCCGGCGAGTCTGACGGCGCCGCCGCATGCAGTTTCGATTGCCTGATGACATTGCGGCGACGCGACACCGCAAGCAAGAAAGGAGTACGCATGATGAACGCAAAGACCCAAGGCGTCGGCCGTTCGGCCCGCGCCCTCATGATGGCTTTCGCCGCAACCCTGATGGCGGTCCAGCCGGTAGCACACGCCTGCTCGCGTGTCCTCTGGGCGGCCCCCGATGGCCAGGTGTTTGTCGGGCGGACCCAAGACTGGACCGAGAGGGCCAACTCCGCCTTTCGCGTCTATCCCAGAGAGATCGAGCGCATCGGCGCGGTGGCCGAGAACCCCCACAAGTGGACCACGAAGTACGGCAGCCTGGTCCTTTCGGCCTACGACAGCGGCACCCATGAGGGGGTCAACGAGAAGGGTCTGAGTGCGCACGCGCTGTACCTGGCGGGCGAAACGGACTTCGGCAAGCGCGACCCCAAGCGGCAAGGCATCGGCGTCATGCAGTGGGTGCAGTACTACTTGGACAATTTCGCGACCGTTGCCGAAGCCGTCGAAGCGCAGAAGAGCTTCGCGTTCCAGATCGAGCCGCTGATCCTCCCGAACGGTTTCCCGACGCTGGTGCACGTTTCCCTTTCGGACAAGTCGGGCGATTCCGCGGTAATCGAGTACATCGGCGGCAAGGCGCGGATCTATCACGACAAGCGATTTAACGTGATGACCAACGAGCCGACCTACGACAAGCAGATTGAAAACCTGAAGCAGTACCGCACCTTCGGCGGGGACAAGCCGCTGCCGGGCGAGCGCACGCCGTCGGACCGCTTCGTGCGGGCGGCGTACTACGCCAGTGGCCTGCCGAAGCCCGCCAGCCGTGCGGAAGGGGCGGCGTACATGTTCAGCGTCATCCGCAACATCTCGGTGCCCTTCGGCACGGGCGACCCGGAGAAGCCGAACATCGCGAGCACCATTTTCCGGACCGTGATCGACCTGACTGGAGGTCGCTACTACTTCGAGAGCACCTACGCGCCGAATGTGGTCTGGATCGATTACTCGAAGCTCGACTTCAGCAAAGGCTCCGGAGAACGGGAACTGCAGGTCGAGAAGAACATCTTCTCGCTCAATGGCGACGTGACCAATCTGCTTCAGCCGGCGCAGCCATTCGTGTTCGGCATGAACAAGCGCTGAGGCCTCGGGCGGGGCGCAGTCGCGGGCGCCTTGCGTCCGCGACTGCGCCTACTCCCACTCGATCGCCAGCGGCTTCAGTCAGTTATCGATACGCTCGATGCAGCAGCCGCACGGCCCTTACGCTTGCTGTCAGAACGACGAGGTTCACATGTTCCGCAGCGTCCTGTTGACCGCACTGCTCGGATCGATCGCTCTGTGGCCGGCACTTGCCGGCGCCCAGTCATCGCCGCCCGCGCCGCCACCTGTGGCCGTGCTGTTCGAGAACGTGCGGGTGTTCGACGGCACGAGCGAGCGGCTTTCGCCGTCGCGCAACGTGCTGGTGGTCGGCAACAAGATCCAGACGATCTCCGAAGTCCCGATTGCGCCACCGGCCGGTGCGGCGCTGACGCGCATCGCCGGCAACGGCCGCACGCTCATGCCCGGAATGATCGACGCGCATACGCATCTGTCGTTCACGATCATTCCGCAGGCCGCGGCACTGACCGCCGATATCGGCTACGTGCATGCGGCCGCCACCCAGGCGGCCGCCGGCATGCTGCTGCGTGGCTTCACGACGGCACGCGACGCCGGCGGACCGGTGTTCGGCCTGAAACGCGCGATCGACGAGGGCGTGATCCCCGGCCCGCGCATCTGGCCCTCCGGCGCGTTCATTTCGCAAACCGGCGGCCACGCTGACTTCCGCCTGCCGACCGAGATTCCCGCTCGGCCGGGTGACGTGTCGTACGGCGAGCGCACCAACATGGCGATGATCGTCGACGGCGTGGATGCGGTGCGCAAGCGCGTGCGCGAACAGCTCGCGCTCGGTGCGTCGCAGA
>JALOOB010000357.1 GCA_025454635.1 Anaerolineae bacterium | reverse complement strand
CAGTTCGTCTGCTACGCACGTCGGCGGGGCCACCATCAGCGCGTCCGACCCGAGCACGACCTGCTTGACGGCGTCGATCGAATTGAACTCGAGCGCCGGGAAGACCCGGTGCGCCGCCGTCGCATCCGGCAATCGTCGCTGAGCCGCCCGGATCGGCTCGAGGATCCGCGGCGGAATGCGGCTCACCGACACGTACGGGAATGCGAGGCCGTCGCTGAAGGTCACGGGGGCAAGGCTCGCCAGCGGATGCCCGCGGCGCGCGCAGATCAACATCGGGTGCACATCGAGTTGCTCGATGTCGAGATCGTTCTCGGCGCCGAAGGTGCTGGTCTCCCCGACGAAGAACTCGATCTCGCGCGCGCGCAGCCGGCGCAGCAGTTCGTCCCAGTCGCGCATCGTTACGCGCACGATGACCCGCGGGTGGGCGGCGATGAACCGCGCGAGCGCATCGGCGAGCACGGACTGGGCAGGATACGGTCCGGCGCCGACGTGCACGTGGCCGCTGTGCAGGCCCCGCTCGCTCGTCAGGTCGCGGTCGAGGTCCTCGGTGAGCTGCACGATCTGGCGGATCCGGGCGACCAGCACGCGCCCACCGTCGGTGAGCTCGACGCCGCTCGCGGTGCGGACGAACAGGCGGCTGCCCACGTCGCGCTCCACCGACTGGATGCTGCGCGAGAGCGCGGACTGGCTGAGCCCGAGAACCGTCGCCGCGCGCGCGAAACTGCCATGGTCGGCGAGGGCGATCACGTGACGCATGCGGCGGACTTCGAGCGACATGCGTCGCACTCTACAACAGCGATGCAATCATGCCATGCGCGGCGTGCATGTCTGGCCCATGGTGGTGTGTTCTGCGCATAATGCCTGGGCTATATACGTATCGGTCTTTCGGTCGGGGCTCACGGACGGAGCCTCGCGGCGATCCACCCACTTCAAGGAGCCCGCACCACATGACTCGCACACTGAGCCTGATGCTCGCCCTGTCCCTCGCCTGGGCGTCCGCAACGACGTCCGCAGCTGAGCAAGTCGCTCACTTCGACCCGCAGGGCAAGCCGCCGTCCAAATACACGATCGAGGTCCTGGACGAGGCACGGAAGACCCTGCCGCTCTCGGACACGCGGGACTTCGACGAGAACAGGAAGGGCTTCATCGCCCCGATGAAGGAACGGCAGATCAAGGCGGATGCGGGCCACGTCGCCTGGGACATGGACCAGTACAACTTCATCGATGAACAGGATCGCTTCGACAGCGTGCACCCGTCCTTGCACCGCATCGCCAAGCTGAACCAGAACTACGGGCTCTACGAAGTCATGCCCGGCATCTACCAGGTGCGCGGTGTAGATCTGGCCCAGATCACCTTCATCCGTGGCAAGACCGGCTGGATCGCCTATGACGTGCTGGTCAGCGCGGAGACCGCGCGGGCGTCGTGGAAGCTCTTTCAGGAGCACGTGGGCAAGGGCCTGCCGCTCACCACGGTCATTTACTCGCACAACCATGGCGACCACTGGGGTGGCGTGCGCGGGCTGATCACCGACGAGGACGTGCGCTCGGGCCGCGTGCAGGTCATCGCGCCGGACGGCTTCATGGGCCACCTCGTGTCCGAGAACGTGTTCGCGGGCAACGCCATGAACCGTCGGCTCTTCTACCAGTATGGAATGCTGTTGCCGCGGAGCCCATTCGGCTACGTGACCCAGGGCCTGGGCCATGGCGTCTCCGCCGGATCCGTCGGTCTGATCGCACCGACCAAGCTGATCACCAAGCCGATCGAGGAGGTGACGGTCGACGGCGTCCGCATGATCTTCCAGCTGACTCCGGACACCGAGGCACCGGTGGAGATGAACACCTATCTCCCGGACCTGAAGGCGCTGTGGATGGCCGAGAACGTCATGCACGGCATGCACAACATCTACACGCTGCGCGGAGCGCCGGTGCGCGATGCGCTGAACTGGTCCAAGTACATCAACGAGGCCCTGTATCGCTTCGGCAAGGAGGCCGAGGTGATGTTTGCCTCGCACCACTGGCCGCGCTGGGGCAATCAGCGGATCCAGGAAGTGCTGCGGGCGCAGCGTGACGCCTATGCCCACATGAACAACCAGGTCCTGCATCACGCCAACCAGGGCGTGACGATCAACCAGATCCACAATGTCTACTACCCGCCGGCAAACCTGCGCCAGACCTGGTACACGCGTGACTACCACGGCTCCTACCAGAACAACTCGCGCGGCGTGATCCAGCGCTTCCTCGGCTACTGGGACGGCAACCCGACGAACCTGATCCCGCTGTCGCCGGAGGACTCCGGTCCGCTGTACGTCGAGATGATGGGTGGCGCGGGCAAGATCCTGGCCAAGGGCAAGGAGCTGATCGCCGGCGGCAAGTACCTGCACGCGACCGAGATCCTGAACCGACTGGTCCAGGCCGAACCGGGCAACCGGGAGGCGAAGAATCTCCTGGCGGACGCCTTCGAGCAGATCGGCTATCAGCAGGAGAATCCGGGTCTGCGCAACAGCTTCCTCGCGGCGGCCTACGAACTTCGCAATGACATTCCTGCCTCCGCGATTCCGTCGACCAGCAGTCCCGACGTGGTCCGGGTCATGACCACCGGCCAGTTCCTCGACTTCCTTGCCATCCGCATGGATGGTCGCAAGACGCGTGGCATGGAGTACCGCATCAACCTGGTGACGCCCGACAACGGCGAGAAGTACGCCATCGAACTGATCAACGAGACTCTGACGAATATCCAGGGATTCCAGTTGCCGAGTCCGAACCTGACGATCACGATCAACCGCTCTGATCTTGAGCAGGTCATGACGGGTCGCAAGACCCTGATGGCGATGATCCAGGACGGCACCGCGAAGACCGTGGGCGACCCGACCATCCTGGCGAAAATCGGGGCGGCCATGGTCACCTTCGATCCGCGCTTCCCGATCATGCCGGGCACGCGGCTCCGCACGTCATCGACAACTGCGCAGACGGATGCCTTCTCCGCGGAGAGCCTCCCCCGGAGCGCGCCGGAGTGATGGCCAGGCGGCGCCGGCCGCCGAGGGAACCGGTTCAAGGTTTCGCTGGACAGCCTGCGTCATGGTTTGCTCCAGCGCCGTTCGCTACGGTGAGCCAGGGACGGCCCGCCGTAGCCGACGTTGGACTGCGGGGCGACGCGGATCGCTGGCACGCGGATTCGATTGGAGTGCGAGAATGGCGAGAGTGAAGTCGCCGGCGTCTGTGCTGACCGCGGTCGCGCTGCTCGGGACCGCGGCACCGGCCCTGGCCGAGGAGCCCGCTGGCGACTCGCGCCCGGGCGTGTTCCTTTAAGGCATGGGCGTCACGACCTGCGCCAGCAAGAGGCGGGCGCGGGCATCGTGTTCTCCTTCAGAGGATTGCCGTATGAGTCAGGCTTCTGGACGGGCGCCGCAGGTCGGCGTCCTCCTTCTCTGCACGGCGATGCCGGCGTCGCCGGCGCTCGCGGACGCGGCGCACGACGCAGCCGGGGGTTACGGGTCGCACGAGTCGAATCTTGCGATGCAACTGTCGAATCCGGTTGCGGCGCTGATCAGCGTGCCGCTGCAGTTGAACTACGACCAGGACATTGGCCCGGCCGACGACGGCGACCGCTGGCTGCTCAACGTGCAGCCGGTCATCCCGTTCGCCCTGAACGACGACTGGAACCTGATCTCGCGCACCATCCTGCCGGTGGTGCGGCAGTCGGACATCTTCCCCGGCGCCGGCACGCAGACCGGGATCGGCGA
>JALOOB010000078.1 GCA_025454635.1 Anaerolineae bacterium | reverse complement strand
ACGATCCACAGCAGTCCGTTCGCCCGCTTCCGGCTCTGCCACGCGCCGAGGAGCGCGAGCGCGAGCGCGAGATATCCGACGTAGATGTGCTGCCCCTTGTCGACTGCGAACTGTCGCCCGGTCTCGGCTGCGGACGCGCTCCACCCGGTGACAATTCCGCCAAGAAGCGGATGCAGCAGGGTCGGAACGAGATAGCCGGCCAGGTCAGCGGAGAAGATGTCTGCGAAGCCACCGCCGGACGTAAAGAAGTCTCCCTCGGCTCGAAGATCGGGCAGCATGTTGAACAGCACGGGCGCAAGCGCGACGGCAAAAAGCGCGCCGGTCAGCGCGAACCGGCCGAGCAGTGGCAGGAGGCTCCGCCAGTTCTGGCTGAGGCCCCACAGGAAGGCGACCGCGGCGAAGATGAGCAAGAACGACGCGTAGGTGAGTTCGGCATAGGCTTGCAGCGCGAGGAACAGGGCGGCCATGCCCGCGTCCTTCCAGCGCCCACGGCTCCGCGCCGCGCGCCACAGATACAAGGCGGCGAACGGCGCCCACTGCGAGCTGGCGATGTTGCCTTGCCCCAACGCGGCGTAGAACAGTTTCGCGGAGGCGAAGGCGTAGAGCGCGCCGCCGGCGAACGCGGCCCATGCGGCGAGCCGGTCATTCTGCCCGCGCAGGAACTCGCGGGAGAGAAGGTACGCGCCGAGGCCGCTCAGAACGAACGACGAGAGCAGCAGGAGGTTGTACGCGGGGACGACGCCGGACGCGACTTGCAGCGGCACGCTCAACATGCCGTTGAGGATGGTCAGCGTGTAGAAGGCGAGATTGATGCCGATGGGCCAGAACTGCCAGCCCACCTGGAAGACGTTCTGCGGCTGGTCGACGAGCGCGTGTTTCACCCACCACAGGTTCCAGGCCAGCGAGGGGTCGTCGATGCCGTCGCCGGGCACGTGTGTCGCGATGCGCGCGATCAGCGGCCAGGTCAGCAGCAGGCCAAGCAGCGTGTATCCGATCAAAACCCGCGCAATACGGGGCAACGCGTCCTCCAACGAGGTGACGAGGGTCACTTGCGGCCGTATTATGCCACAGGAAGCAAGTACTCTTTGCTTTTCACTCCTTATGCGTTAACATAGATGCGTTAAAGATTTCATTTTCATTCGTCGGAGTCGTTGCATGGGCCGCTACCAGGACGCCCTGGATTACATTTTCGGCTACGTCAACTACGAGAAGAAGGCGCGCTATCCCTACGATGCCGCCACGTTCGATCTCTCCCGCATGGTCCAGGTGCTGGACCTGCTGGGTCGCCCCCACGACAAGTTCCGCAGCGTTCATATCGCTGGGACGAAAGGCAAGGGCTCGACCTCCGCAATGGTGGAGTCGATGCTGTCGGCTGCGGGCTTCCGAACCGGCCTGTTCACCTCGCCTCACCTGCACTCGTTTCGCGAGCGCATCCGGGTTGGCCGCGAGTTGATGAGCAAGGCCGACCTGGTCAACCTGCTCGAACGCTGCCGGCCGGCCATCGAGGCGGTCGAGGGCATTACGGCGTTCGAGGTGATGACCGCGATGGCTTTCCAATACTTTGCGGAGCAACAGGTCGAGTGGGCGGTCGTGGAGGTGGGGCTGGGCGGGCGGCTGGACGCGACGAACGTCGTCCATCCCGCGGTGTGCGCGATCACGTCGCTCAGCTACGATCATGTCGAGTTGCTCGGTCATACCCTCTCGCTGATAGCGTTTGAGAAGGCGGGCATCATCAAGAAGGGTGTTCCGGTGGTGAGTTCGCCGCAGGAGCCGGAGGCCATGGCCGTCATCGAGCGCGTCTGCAAGGACACCGGCGCCACGCTGACCGTCGTGGGCAGGGACTGGACCTGGCAACAGCACGGCGCGGACATCACGGGGCAGACGTTCACGGTGCGAGGCCCAGGCGGCGCGCCTGAGCTGGCCGACCTCCGCATACCACTGCTGGGCGAGCACCAACTGGACAACGCGACGGCGGCCGTTGCTATTGCGCAGCAGTTGCGCGACGCGGGCGTCGATGTGCCCGATCGCGCGATCCAAGGCGGGCTCGCGCACGCGCGCTGGCCCGGCCGGTTCGAACTGCTGAGCCGTTCGCCCATGCTGGTGGTTGACTCGGCGCACAATGAAAACTCGGCGCACAAGCTGCGCGCTGCGCTGGCCAATTACGTGCCGCGACCGCCGCGGCGGCAATTATGTCTCGTCTTCGGCGCCTCGTCGGACAAGGACATTGACGGCATGCTGGAACAGTTCCTCCGTCCGCAGAGCGAGACGGGCTACCCGCCCGCAGACAAGGTCATCGTGACCAAGAGCGGGCACCCGCGCTCCGCGGAGCCGGCCGAACTGGCCGATCTTGTCCGAAGCATCTCGCCGCGTACGCCGATCAGCGTCCAGCCGGACCTGTCGAGCGCGCTGCGGGAGGCGCTGGCCTGGGCCGGCGAGCATGACTTGATCTGCATCACGGGCTCGATCTTTGTCGTTGCGCAGGCGCGGCGCGAATGGGCTGCGCACCACCCGGAAGTTTTCCCGGCTGATGACTGGGTGTGGCAGGACGAAACATCGGGCCAGGTCGTGCCGGATTGAGACGCGAACCACAAAGACACCAAGGACACGAAGTTTTACCAAGACTCTTCGTTAGCTTCGTGAACCTTAGAGTCTTCGTGTCTTGGTGGTGGCGTTGCGCTTACAGTAGTTGAGGCGATTTTTGGATAGCAACATCGACGATTCCCAACCCACGCGTCCCTCGGTGACACCCGAGTGGCCGCTCCTGCAAATGCTGGCGCGGCGCAAGCCTGGCCGCGCGCGCGAGTCGCGCAAGCCGCGGCAGCATGACCTCGACGCGCTCGAAGGCAACGAGTACCCTGTGTTGGCCCTACCCGATACAGTGGTCTTCCCAAACCTCGTGACGCCGCTGTTCCTCGGCCGCGACCATCCATCGCTCGCCGTGGAGGCAGCCGAGGCCATGGACGTGCCGCTGTTGGTGGTGTGCTTGCGCAGCGGCGACGGCGTGGAGCTGGACCTCACCGACCTGTACCAGATCGGCTGCGCGGTGGAGATCGGCCGCGTCCTGCGGATGCCGGACGGCTCGACAACCGTCCTGTGCCAGGGGATCGAGCGGGTGCGCATTGTCGAGGTTCTTGACACGGATCCGTACCTGCGGGTGCGCGGCGTGCCCGTTTACGAGGACGGCCATCGCGACATGGCTTCCGAGGCGCTGATGCGCGCGGTGCTGGCGCTGTTCGAGAAGGTCGTCACCCTGAACCCGAACCTGCCCGACGATTCGTACGTCGCAGCGATGAACGAGAAGGACCCCGGCGGGCTGGCCGACCTGCTGGCGCACGTGCTCGACCTGGAACCGCCGCAGAAGCAGGAGTTGCTCGAGACACTTGACACAAGCGCGCGACTCCAGCGTCTAAGTATTATCCTGGGACAGGAGCTGGACGTCCTCGAACTCGAGGATCGGATCCAGAACCAGGTGCAGCAGGAAGTTGACAAGAGTCAGCGCGAGTACTATCTGCGCGAGCAGATGCGCGCCATCCAGACGGAGCTGGGCGAGGTCGACGAGGTCGAGCGCGAGTTGGCCGAGCTGCGCGAAAAGATCACGGCCGCGCGCTTGCCGGAGGGCGTGCGGGTCAAGGCCGAGAAGGAACTGGGCAAGCTCGGCGCGATGCCGCCTGCGTCGCCCGAGACGACCGTCGTCCGCAACTACCTCGACTGGCTGCTCGACCTGCCCTGGCACGAAGCGAGCGAGGACAATCTCGACGTGAAGGCCGCGGCCGCGGTGTTGGAGCGCAACCACTACGGCCTGCCGCGCGTCAAGGAGCGCATCCTCGAGCATATAGCGGTGCGGAAGCTGGCGCAGGACAAGATGAAGAGCCCGATCCTGTGCTTTGTCGGCCCGCCAGGCACCGGCAAGACTAGCCTGGGCAAGTCGATCGCAGAGGCGCTGGGCCGCAAGTTCGTGCGCCTGAGCCTCGGCGGGGTGCGCGACGAGGCTGAGATACGCGGCCACCGCCGGACGTACATTGGCTCCATGCCCGGCCGCATCTTGCAGACCATGCACCAGGCAAACACGGTCAACCCGCTCTTCATGCTGGACGAGATCGACAAGCTGGGCATCGACTTTCGCGGCGATCCTTCGTCCGCGCTGTTGGAGGTGCTGGACCCGGAGCAGAACAACGCGTTCAGCGACCACTATCTCGAGGTGCCGTATGACCTGAGCAAGGTCATGTTTATCACGACGGCCAACCTCATGGACCCGATCCCGCCCGCGCTGCGCGACCGCCTCGAAGTGATCGACTTCCCCGGCTATGTGGACGAAGAAAAGCTCGCGATCGCGCGGCAGTTCCTGATCCCGCGGCAGCTCGAAGCGCACGGCCTCAAGGCGGAGCAGATCCAGTTCACGGTGGACGCGCTGCGGGTGATGATCCGCGAGTACACCTACGAGGCGGGCGTCCGCAACCTTGAACGCGCGATCGCGAACATCTGCCGAAAGATCGCGCGGCGCGTGGCCGAGGATCGCAAGGCGCCGCACCGCATTACCCCCGCGCTTGTGACTGATTTTCTCGGCCCTCCGGAGTTCACCGAGTGGCTTGCGATCGAGCAGGACGAGATCGGCGTGGCGAACGGCCTGGCGTGGAGCGAGGCCGGGGGCGACGTGATGCAGGTCGAGGTGTCGGTCATGGAGGGTAAGGGCTCGCTCACGCTGACCGGGCAGATAGGCGAAGTGATGCAGGAGTCGGCGCAGGCCGCGCTGACCTATGCGCGGGCGCGGGCGCGAGAGTTCGGCTTCGCCGACGTCGACTTCGACAAGATCGACATTCATATCCACGTGCCGGAAGGCGCGATCCCGAAGGACGGCCCGAGCGCGGGCATCACGATCGCGACGGGCCTCATCTCGGCCCTGAGCGAGCGCCCCGTGCGCCACGAAGTCGCGATGACGGGCGAGCTGACGCTGCGCGGGCGAATCCTGCCCATCGGCGGCCTCAAGGAGAAGCTGATGGCCGCGCACCGGATGCGGCTGAAGACGGTCCTGATCCCAAGGCGCAACCAGAAGGACCTGGTCGATATCCCGCGCGACGTGCAGCGCCAGCTCAGGATTGTCCTCGTCGAGCGGATGGAGGAAGTGCTGCCGTACAGCCTGCTCGAAGCGCCCGCGCCGTCCCCCAGGCCGAAGCGAGTGCGCAAGTCGCGCAAGAAGATTTCGGGGGAGACGTCGGACGATGCCGCGAAATCGGCGGAAGAGTAGGGCCGGCGCCGGGCAGCCCGGCAATTAGGAGGAACGGGCGATGTTCAAGGGCAAGGGGGGCCTGATCTTTCTGCTCATTATCATCGCGCTTGCCGTGATTGTCTTCCTCCTGATCCGCCGCGGCGGCCAGTTGCCGAGCCTTTTCCCGCGCAGCCAGACCGAGCCTACCGTTCCGCTGGACCTGCAAACTTTTATCCCCGATGGCTGGATTGTCCAGAGCGACGACCAACTCAACTGTAACTTTGACGACGACCCGGATCTCGAACAACTGCTGATTTATCGCTACAACCAGACGCAGGCGCCCGAGCCGCTTTCGACGGACGGCGAGCAGGAGACGTTCGCCCCGTTCGGCGGCGTTATCTTTGACACGCAGACCTCGTCGCTTGAGCCGCAGCCCAGCCCACCTGGGGCTTATCGGCCGGGCAGCATCGTGCCCTACCTGCTTTTGCCGGATTTTTACCCGGGGAAGGGCGAGGGGTATCTGGGCGACACAGACGTGCAAATCCGGTACGCGCCCGCGGCGCAGGCGGGTGACCAGTGCTCCACCAGCGAGATACAGATCCTTGGTTACACCTACGGACCGCTTCCGACGCGCATCACAGTGCTGCGATGGGCGGGCCGTGAGGCCGGGTACCAGGGCGTCCATTACGCAGGCAATGCGCGTGTCGAGTCAAACATTGCGCCTGGGGGCGGCTCGATCATCTCCGATATCACCACCTATAACCGGCTATTGAACCACCGCAGCGTTCTCTGCGAGGTGAACGGCTACGTCCGGCCGAACGCGGAAGAACTGGCCTTCATCGCCGACGCATCCGTGCGGACTATCGACTTTTGCTTCGACATCCCATCCGAACCCGTCTATCCCGAAGGGGTCGTGGTCGCTCTTCTACGCGGGCAGAACGGCGGCACGGGGATACCTTCATCGTACCTGCTCAACAACGCGACGCTCCCGCCGGAGTTGAAGCTGCGCGACCCGGCGCGGCCGAAGTACAACATCCTGTCGGTGGGCAACCCCTCGTTTGTCACTCCGCTGGCGGCGCAGGGGCAGTGGTGCGATGCGGCGCAGGTGGGCGTGCCGGTCGCGGCGGGCGCCCCAACCGAGGCGCCCGCAGACGCGCCGACCCCCGCGGGGACGCCTGTATCCAGTGGCGCGCTGTGGTGCGGGCGCGAGCGGGTGCGCGTCGAAACGCGCATCATCCTCGAAGGGGAGCCCCGCGACGTCGGCTGGGTGCTGATCAGCGTCCGTCCCGACGAGCCGGGCGGCGGCGTGTACTGGCGCATTCAAGCGGTCGAGCTGCTATGACCTGGGCGAGTCCGTCTCTCGGGCCGGACGAGGTCGCGATGCTCCTGGCGCAGGGGCAGGGTGAGCGGGCGGCCTTTTTCCCCGCGAATCCCGCGCCGGCGCGGCTCGCGGAGACGCTCGTGGCACTTGCGAATGCGCACGGCGGCACGGCGCTGATCGGCGTCAGCGCGAGCGGCAAGGCGCAGGGCATCGGTGAAGCTACGGATGCCGCGGTCCGCGAACTGGTCCAGGCCGCGGGGCTGATGGCGAGCCCGCCCCTCATCCTGCCGCCGCCGCGCATCGTCTCCCTCGACGGCAAGCCGGTCGCGGTGATCACAGTGCCGCCGGGGATGTCCCATGCGTACAACCTCAACGGACGCTATCTGTCCCGGTCAGGCGCGGGGAACCGGCTGCTCAGCGCACCCGAGCTCACCGCGCTGCTGCTCAGCCGCGACATCGCTGGCTTCGAGGCGCGCCCCGCTCCTGGCGCCGCGCTTAGTGACCTCGACATGGGCGCGGTCGATGTCTACGTCGAGAATCTGCGCGAATCCCCCGACGGAAGTTGGGAGCGCGCGCTGCTTGCGCGCGGCAGCCTGACCGAAGCAGCCGGAGGCCCCGTTCCCACGTATGCGGGTATCCTCCTGTTCGGTCGCAATCCCCAGCGTTTCCTCCGCAATGCGCAGATCACGCTCATCCGTTATCCCGGCGCGACGATGGGCGACGAGTTTGCGCGCGACGATGCAACCGGCACGCTGCCCACGCAAATCCGGCGCGCGGAGGCTTTTCTGAGCGCAAACATGCGCCGCGGGATGCGCATTTCGGGGATCGAGCGCAAAGAGGTCACCGAGTATCCGCTGGCGGTGGTGCGGGAGGCGGTGGTCAATGCGGTGGCGCACCGCGATTACTCGATTCGCGGGGACGACGCGCGCGTCCTGATGTTCAGCGACCGAATGGAAATCTACTCGCCGGGCCGTCTGCCTGGCCACGTCACGCTCGATAACCTGCTGACCGAGCGCTTCTCCCGTAACGAGGCCATTGTCCAAGCCTTGTCCGATATGGGATTTGTCGAGCGGCTCGGCTACGGGATCGACCGGATGGTCGCGGCGATGCGCGACGCGGGTCTCCCCGAGCCGATTTTTGAGGAAACGGTCGCGGGCTTTCGCGTAACGCTGCGCGGGCGGGGTGACGATCTCGTGAGCGCGGACCCCGCGCCGCGATGGGCGAACCGCCGCGTCGACCCGCGGCAGGAGCGCGCGCTGGCCTACCTGGCCGAACGCGGAAGCATCACAAACCGCGAGTTTCGCGACCTCATCCCCGACTTGAGCGACGAAACGATACGCCGGCTATTGGCCGACCTGGTGGATCAGGGACTGATCCTGAAGGTCGGCGAGCGTAAGGCGACTTACTACATCCTTAAGTAGGGGACCTTGCTTGACGCGCTTAAAGGGCTACGTCATTCGCCCGTTGCGTGCGCGTTCCTTCACGTTTTATACTCACGGCACCGCTTCTGCAGTCATATTGACGCATCTCGCAGACCTTTCCTGCGTTGGCATCTATGTGTATAATGGCCCTCGCGGTTTGGACAAAGATGGCGCAAACCAGTCCCGATTGATTCACTAGTTAATTCGCAGCCGAAGCCCCGAACGAGGAGCGAAAACAATGCTAATTCCGAGCCTCCTTTTGAAGAAGCTGTATACGCTGGGCAGCCTGAAGAACACAGGTGGCGGAGTGTCCTTTTCGATTAAGAACCGGCTGAGCGATGCCGAACTGGTTGCGCTCAAGTCGATCGCGATCGACGGGCAAGAAGTGCCGCTCGGCCTGGTCACCCTGTGCCTGGCCGACGGCCGCTGCTTTCAGCCGGATCAGATCAGCATGAGCCAACCGCTGACGTTCCCGCTGCGCACCATTGTGGACATTCACGCAGCGGTGCCGCCACTCAAGGACGGCAAGCACACGCTTCACATCGGCTTCGACTCGCGGCCCTTTGGCAAGCTCCAGTTTTCTGTTGAGGACGCCACGTCACAGGAGAAGGAGGAGCAAATCCGCATCCCGCGCGATGCGAACGACGACTACGGCGACGCGGTCATCAAGGATCGGCAGTCGTTCGTCGAGCAATTCTCGGGCAAGAAGCTCGAACACCTCGCGCAGTACTCATTCGACCCGCACATCGCCAAGGGCAACATCGAGCATTTCACAGGCGTGGCCCAGGTGCCGATTGGCTTTGCGGGGCCGATCACGATCAACGGCGAGCAGGCGAAGGGGGACTTTGTCATTCCGCTGGCGACGACCGAGGGGACGCTGGTTGCGTCCTATAATCGCGGGATCAAAGTGGTGAACTTGTGCGGCGGGGTGAAGTGCACGGTGATCGACGACGTGATGCAGCGCGCGCCGGTTTTTGCGTTTGACGACGCGCGCGGAGCGCGCGACTTCGTGCAGTGGATTTGCGACAACTTCGAGAAGATCAAAGACGAGGCGGAGGCCACTTCTAAGGTCGCAAAGCTCAAGTATATCGACCCGTTTTTGGCCAATAAGTTCGCTTATCTGCGCTTTAATTTCAACACCGGCGACGCGGCGGGGCAGAACATGGTCGGGCGCGCCACGTTTGCTGCGTGCAGCTGGATTATCGACCACTATCCGGGCATCCGCCGCTTTTATCTGGAGTCCAACTTTGCGACGGACAAGAAGGCGTCGCAGATTAACATTATGCGGACGCGCGGCAAGCGCGTCACCGCGGAGGTGGTGGTCAAGCGCGACATCCTGATCCAGCAGTTGCGGGTGGAGCCGGAGCAACTCGCGTACCACCACGGCGTCGCGAATGTGGGCGCGTTTCTGTCGGGCGCGAACAATAACGGCCTGCATGCGGCCAACGCGATCACGGCAATGTTCATCGCCACGGGGCAAGATGTCGCCAATGTGTCGGAGGCCTCGGCGGGCATCATCTACACCGAGCTGACGCCGGACCGCGATCTGTACCTGTCGCTGACGCTGCCGTCGCTGATCGTCGCAACGTATGGCGGGGGGACGGGGCTGGCGACGCAGCGCGAGTGCCTCGAGATTCTCGGCTGCTATGGGATGGGCAAGGTCCACAAGTTCGCGGAGATCGTGGCGGGGGTGGCGCTGGCGGGCGAGCTTTCGCTGGCGTCGGCTATTTCGTCGCTGGACTGGGTGTCTTCGCACGAGACGTACGGGCGGAACCGCTAGGGCGCGCCACGCGCGGCGAGGAAGGATGAGGGGCGGGGCGTCAGCGCCGTCACGGAGTGACGCGCTGACGGAGACCCGCCCCTTGCGTTTAAGCCGCTTGTTCGGCGCGAAGCGCGGCGCGCCGGGGGCGCATGGCGATGACGTAGCAGCCGGCGAGCGCGGCGTACATGGCGACGAGGACCACGGGGATGACCTCGAGCGAGGTCTGGCGCGCGAGGACGCCCATGAGGCTGGGGACGACCGCCGCGCCGAGGCCGGTGGCGGTCATCTGCATGCCGATGGTGTTGGCGGCATGCTGCTCGCCCACACGGGCGCTGGTGCCGGAGATCATGGCGGGGAAGATGGGCGCAATGGACACGCCGATGATGGCGACGGCGAGCACGTTGGCCAGCTCGAAGGGATTCCACACGAGCAGGACTGCGCCCAGGAGCGCGCCCGCCACTCCGCCGAGCACGAGCTTGTTGACGCCGACCTGATTGGCAAACATCCCCGCAACGATTCGGCCGACGGTGAAGGTGGCCCAGTAGCTGCCGGCGAAGAAACCGGCGAGCGCAGTGGCGACGCCGCGCGACTCGGTCAGCAGGGTGAAGGTCCAAGTGCCGAGCGACGTTTCGGCGCCGACGTAGAGGATGAAGAGCAGGACGCTCAACCACACGCGCGGGCGCAGCAACGTTTGCCCGAGTGGCGTCTTGTAGTCGGTCAGCCGCTTCGCCGGCTCGGCGCCCTCCGCGGCAGGTTTCTGCGCCCACATGGACACGGTGAGGGCGAAGCCGGCGGCAAGGACAAGCTGGAAGATGCCGACGACGCGGTAGCCGAAGCGCCAGGTGTCGAACGCGGTGAGCCCGATGGTCATGATGATCGGCCCCATGGTGATGCCGATGCCCCAGCAGGCGTGGAGCCACTGCATGATGCGCTCACCGAAGTTAGCGGCGATATAGGTGTTGAGCCCCGCGTCGATGGCGCCCGCCCCTAACCCGACGAACACGCCCAAAGCGACCATCATCCACCACTCGGGCACGACCGTGTATCCGATGAGGGCGGCGCCGGTGAGGAAGCAGCTCCCGGCGAGCATGCGCCCTACGCCGACGCGCGCGAGCAGCGTTCCGCTGAGGAAGCTGGAGGTCATGTAGCCAACGACGCCCGCGGTGAGCAGCATGCCGATGGCGTCGAGCGGGAGGCCGAAGCCGGCGCGGATGGACGGCCAGCCGACGCCGAGCAGGCCGTCGGGGAGGCCGAGGGCGACGAACGCGATGAATGCGAGCAGGATAAGGCCCGCGCGGGGGTGGGCCTTTGCTTTGGCGAACAGGGACATGAAAAGCGCTTCCTTGCGTGAGATCGACAATGAATCATCGTCGCTTTCCGCAAAAGAGCAAATTAGGGGGACTTACTCTATGGAGTGCGGTGCGGGGAAGGGCGGCTGTAGGCAGCGCATCCTTCGACTGCGCTCGGCCAACGGAGTTGGCGTTCGCTCCGCTCAGGATGCTCCGATGACCTCGCGGCCAAATTGGAACGCGCCGGGCGCATGCCCCTTTGATTGACGCCGGCCAGACGTTATGCTATCCTCCAGCTAGTGATGCCTCCCGCATTGCCACATAGGACGCCACGCGCCCAATTGCTTCGCACTCGACCGTCAGGAGCACACGCCTCA
>JALOOB010000356.1 GCA_025454635.1 Anaerolineae bacterium | reverse complement strand
TGCCAGTACTCGGGCGTCTGGGTTTTCCGTTGAATCACGCGAGGCAACTCCTCTTCGCTCGACCGCAAATACAAACCAAGCCGTTAGTATATCAGCGGACCCGCGGGAGAACAAATATGAGCCGAAATCCGCTATTCTGCCGCGGCGGCTTCTTCGGCGTCACCCGTGTCCGCCAGCACGTCGAGCGCCTCCTCGGCTAACTCGGCGGGCACCTGCACCTCGACGCGGCCCAGCCCGTCGACGGTGATGCCGATCACCAGCCCCGCGGTCTCGTACTTGAGCAACGCCGGGATGCCGTTGGCTTCGAGCTTCGACTTGACGACTTCGGCCTCGAAGATCCCCTGGCACTGGTAAATGGTAACGATGCTGTCTTCAGACATGGCTCGCGCTCCTGCGACGGATTTGCGCCAAGTATAGCACGGACGCCCCAATTTGTCAGACGCCGGGGAGGGCGCGACAATGCGCGCTCGAGCTTCCTTGCGAGGAGACACAGATGCCCATCGCCGAAGTCAACGGTATCAGGATGCGGTATGAGCAGTGGGGCGTCGGCGCCGCGCCCGTCCTGTTCATTCATGGCCTCGGCTCCTGCGCCGACGATTGGTTCATGCAGTTGCCCGCGTTCGCGGCGGATTACCGCTGCGTCGCCGTCGACCTGCGCGGCCACGGCCTGTCGGACAAGCCCGCCGGCGACTACAACGTGGCGCTTTTCGCCACCGACGTCGCGCACCTGCTGACCGCGCTCGGGCTCGCGCCTGCGCACATTGTCGGTCTCAGCCTCGGCGGCATGGTCGCGCAGCAGCTTGGCATCGCGCATCCGCACACGGTCCGCTCCTTGAGCTTGCTCAACACGCTGCCCGGCGTGTGGCCTCCGACGCGCGAGTTCGTGCGCATCGGCGTCACGCGTCTCGCCACGGGCCGCTCGCCTTCCATGGACGTCGTCGCGCGCAATGTCGCGCTCTCGCTCTTCCCCGACAAGAAGAGCGAGATGCTCCGGCGCATCACCGAGCAGCGCATCATGGCGAACGATCCGGCCGCGTACCGCCGCGCGACGCTCGCCGTCGCGCGCTTCCGCCCCGGCGCCGCGCTCCGCAAGATCGCCTGTCCCGTGCTGATCGTCGCGGGCGATTGCGACCGGGTCGTGCCTGCGGAATACCAGGCGCGCCTGCGCGCGGCGCTGCCGCATGCGCGCTTCGTCACGGTCTGCGGCGGCGGGCACGCGTGCAACGTGGACTATGCCGACGAGGTGAACGCCGCAATCATGAAGTTTCTGGCCGAGCAGGAGCCGGCTGCGCGCGCAGCCGTCCGGTTGGAGAGCGTGTAGGGGGGCCGGTGGACGCAGGGGACCTTCAGCCGCGGATCATCATTAACGACCGGCTCGCCATCCCAGAGAGCGAGCTCGCGTTCCGTTTCAGCCGGTCCAGCGGTCCCGGCGGTCAGCACGTCCAGAAGAGCGACACGCGCGTCGAGCTGCTGTTCGACGTCGCGCGCTCGCCTTCGTTGAGCGACGAGCAGCGCGGGCGCATCCTCGAACGCCTGGGAGGCCAGATCGACGGCGAAGGCGTGCTGCGCGTGGTCAGCTCGGCAACTCGCAGCCAGTTAGAAAACCGCGAAGAGGCGGTCCAGCGGTTTCAGGCGCTGCTGGCCGGAGCGCTGCGCGTCCGCAAGCGCCGCAAGCCCACACAGCCCTCCGCGGCCGCGCGCGAGGCAAGGCTGGCGGAGAAGAAGGTGCGCTCGCAGCACAAAAAGGCGCGGCGCAAGGTGGGGCGGGGCGACTACGAGTAAACGCGGCTAGAACACCCACGGAACCAACATCTTCGACCGCCGCTTATACTCCGCAAACGCGGGATAGCGCGCCAGCGACGCATCCTTCCGCCGCATGTTCGGCAGCCAGTACACCACGACGAACGCCAGCAGCAGCGCCAGCGGCAGCCAGTGCATCGCCAGCAGCGCGAACGACAGGTAGATCAGCAACTCCCCCAGGTAGTTCGGGTTGCGGACCCGCGCCCACAGCCCGTCGGTCAGCAGCTCCCCCGGCCGCAGCTTCAGCCACATGTGCTTCTGCATGTCCGAGACGAAGTGCAGGAACACGCCGCACCCCCACATCGCGACGCACAGCGCAAGATACCACGGCGGCGCCTGCACCCCGCGCCACGTCAGAATGAACGGCGCCACCCAGTACACCGACAGCCCGCCCCACGCGATCAGCGCAAACCGCCACGTCGCCGGCTGCTCCCAGCTTTTGTCAGGAAAGACGCGGCCCTTCCAGACCCACAGGAGGCCATACGTCCCGTGCAGCGCGAGGTAGATCCATGCGGTGGGATTCTGCCATTGGTCGAAGATTGCGATGAGCGCGAGGACGAAGAGCCCGGTGACAGCCTTGTGCGAGTCGATGAAGTGCTTCTGTTTCATTGGCGCACGATAACACAAAGACACAGTGACACAAAGGACGGGCCAGTTACCTCGCCCTCCCCCTTGTGTCACTGTGTCGTCGTTGTAACGTGACTATTGCCGGGCGGACTCGTGCAGGCCGATTCGGTTCCCCTCGCTGTCCATGATGAACGCAAAGAAGCCGTTCTCGCCGATGTCCGTCTTCGGCACGATGATTTGGCCGCCCGCAGACTCGACCCGGCCCAGCACCGCGTCCAGGCTCGGATTGCAGTTGAGATACACTAGCGTCCCCGACGCGCTCGGCACGTAGCCCTCGCCCGACACCAGCGCGCCGCCTACGCCGCCGCCGTCCGGGAACATGCTCATCACGTAGCCTTCGCCCCCCGCGGGCCCGGTTTGCAGCTTCACCTCGAAGATTTGCTCGTAGAAACGCACCGCGCGGTCCATGTCAATCGCCGGAATCTCAAACCAATTCAGTGAGTTGCGCATGCCGTCCTCCTGTGTCGCAAATGTGAAACAATTGTACCGCGCTGCGAGGAGGTTGGCAATAGAACATATCGAAGACTTGTCCCAAAAAAGAGCCCAGGATTCTCGCAGAACCCCGGGCTCTTTCAGGCGCCGTCTAAATCAGCGGCCACGGATAGGGCCGCCGGTCGTCCGGCGGATCGGGGAAGCAGCCCGAGTCCACCAATCCGTCCAGCCGGCGCCACAGCGCGGCGATCTCGCCGTCGAAGAGCAGTTCCTTCAGGTGCGCGACCGTCTCATTGCCTGGCTGTTTCGCCTCGTGGAGCAGGCGCCGCATGTCCGCGAGCAGGTCGACCGGGATCGGCTCCGATGCGAAATCCCAGATGACCGTGCGCAGCTTCGGCTCCACGTGGAAGCACAGCCCCTGGTCGATCGCGACGATGCACGAATCGCCCGTGCGCAGGCAGTGACCGCCCTTGCGGTCTGCGTTGTTGGCCAGAATGTCGAAGAGGGCCAGCGCCTGGAGGCTGTGCCGGAACGCGGGGTCCTCGCGGAAGGTGAAAAAGTGCTCGTCCTGATCGCATTCCACGTATAACTGGACCGAGCCGCGACCGTGCGGTCCGCCCCGCAGCACGGTCGGCGGCACCAGGTCCCAGCCAAGCCCGCGGCACAAGACGTACGCCGCCACCTCACGCTTGGCCAGGGTCCCGCGGGGGAAGTCCCACAGGGGACGCTCGCCCCGGATCGGTTTGTAGACGATCTGCGCGGCGGCGCCGGACGCGTCGGAAACGGTTCCCAGAAACGTATAATTCGAGCTCCAGGGCATCAGGCCCTGCAAATCGAGCTCGCCCTTGCCGAGCAGCGTCAGCAGGTCGCTGTTCGCGGAGCCC
>JALOOB010000355.1 GCA_025454635.1 Anaerolineae bacterium | reverse complement strand
ATCCGGTCGGACATTGGCCGGGAAATCCGCAAGGCGTTCATCGCGGAGCCGGGCAACGTGCTGCTCTCGGCAGACTACTCGCAGGTTGAGCTGCGCATCCTGGCGCACATCACGCAGGACGAGTATATGCTGGCCGCATTTGCGCGCGGGGAGGACATCCACGCGAGCGCGGCGGCGAAGGTCTACGGCGTGCCGATCGGCCAGGTGAGCAAGGAGCAGCGCGCGGTTGCGAAGATGATGAACTTCGCGACGTCCTACGGCGTCACCGCATTCGGGCTAGCGCAGCGCACCGGGCTGAGCCGCGGCGAGGCCGCCGACTTTATGAACCGTTACTTCGCGACCTATCCGGGCGTCAAGAAGTACATCGAGGAGACGACCGCGCTGGCGCGGCGTCAGGGTTGGGTCGAGACGCTCCTCGGCCGGCGGCGCTACTTCCCGGTGCTCAAGACGACCGCCTCTTCTGCGCAGGCGTACAACATGCGCCAGGCCGCGGAGCGCGCGGCGATCAACCATCCGATCCAGGGCACCGCGGCGGACATCATCAAGATGGCGATGATCCGGCTGCGCACGCGACTGAGAACCGAAGGTTTTCAAGCGCGCATGATCCTCCAGGTGCACGACGAGTTGGTGCTGGAAGTGCCTGAGGGAGAACTGCGCCGGGTCGCGCCGATCGTCGAGGAGACGATGGAAGGGGCTTACCAGCTCGACGCGCCGCTCAAGGTCGACATGGAATACGGCCCGAACTGGTTCGACCAGAGTTCTGTTTGATAATTCAACCCAGGTGATGCTGATGGGGTGGATTGACCGGATCTATCCTCTCATGTTTTTCTTTCCCAATCTGCGTCATCTGCGTTCATTTCGGTATTCATTGGAGTAGTTCTTCGTGCTCGTACGCAACCAACTCGCCGAACTCGTCGCAGTCGCGGTGTCTGCCGCGCAGGCTGCCGGCGACCTGCCAGCCTTTGACGTCCCGCCCATCGAAATCGGCAGGCCGAAGGACCCCAAACACGGGGACTTCAGCTCGACCGTCGCCATGCAGTCGGCCAAGCCGGCCAGAATGGCGCCGCTCGCTATCGCCCAGGCGGTCGTGAAGCACTTGCCTCAGGCAGACGTGGTCCAGACGGCGGACGTGCTGCCGCCCGGTTTCATCAATTTCCGCCTCAGCCCGCGCTGGCTCGCTCACTTCGTCGAGAGCATCGAGTCAGAAGGGATGAGATACGGGAACGTCGACCTCGGGCGCGGACGCACCTGCCAGGTGGAGTTTATCAGCGCAAACCCGACCGGTCCCCTGCACATGGGGTCGGCGCGGAACGCCGTGCTCGGCGATGCGGTGGCCCGAGTGCTCGAAGCGGCCGGCTGGACCGTGCAGCGCGAGTATTACCTGAACGACGCGGGCACGCAGATGCGCACGTTTGCGGAAACGCTCTACCGGCGCTACAAACAGGCGTTTGGCGAGGACGCGCCGCTCGACCCGACACATTACCAGGGCGAGTATATGATCGACCTGGCGCGGCAGGTTCAGGCTGCGGAAGGCGACCGCTTTCTGAAGCTCAGCCCCGAAGAAGCGATCGATGCGCTGGGCAGGCTCGGCCTCGAAATCGTCATGCAGTGGATTCGCCACTCGGTCGATCTGTTGGGCATCCGGTTCGACTGCTGGTTCTCGGAGAAGAGCCTGTACGACGACGGCCTGTTCGACAAGATCATGACGACTTTGCGCGGGCAGGGGCAGACCGCGACGCGCGACGGCGCGGAGTGGCTGCTGACGAGCAACTTCGGCGCCGATCGCGACGAGGTCCTCATCCGCTCCAACGGCCAGCCGGGTTATTACGCGTCCGACGTGGCTTATCACTACGACAAGTTCGTCCTGCGCGGGTTCGACCGCGTGATCGACGTCTGGTCAGTGGACCACCAGAACCAGGCGCGGCGGATGCCCTTCCTGATGAAGGCGCTCGGGCTTGACCCCGCGCGGCTCGATATCCTCATCTACGACCTTGTCCGGCTTTACCGAGACGGGAAAGAAGTCAAGCTGTCCAAGCGGTCGGGCGACATCATTACCATTGACGAAGTGGTCGAAGAAGTCGGCAAGGACGCGGTTCGCTTCCTGCTGCTCTCCCGCGCGAACCAGTCGGTCATCGACTTCGATCTGAACCTGGCCGTGCAGCAGAACGAGGAAAACCCGGTCTTCTACATCCAGTATGCCCATGCTCGAATGGCGAGCATCCTGCGGACTGCGACCGAACGCGGGTTTGCCGCCGGATCGTGGGCTGGCGGGAACCTGGACTTGCTCGGCCACCCGTCCGAGCTGACGCTGCTGGGCAAGCTGGCCGAGTTGCCCGAGGTGATCGAGAAGGCCGCCTTGCAGCTCGCGCCGCACAGCCTGGTCTTTTATCTGCAGGACCTGGCTGCGACCTTCCACGCTTTCTACCGAGACTGCCGGGTCATCTCGTCCGATCCGGCGGATGCCGAATTAAGCCGCGCCCGGTTGCGCCTCGTGGCGGCCACGAAGAACGTGTTCGCCCGCGTGTTGACCCTGCTGGGTGTGTCGGCTCCGGAGAGTATGTAGCTCCGCCGGAGCAACCTGGATTCGCAGGAATCCAGATCCACAAAGAAGAGTCATAAGGAGAGAAGGACGATGCAACAGCACAGACGATGGGCTCTCCTCCTCCCAATTGTTGCGCTGCTCATGGCTACGTTGGCTTGCGGGGGCTTTCAGGTCCGCGTCACGCCGACCCCGACGACAGAAGCAGGCGAGGAGCCGACTGCGGAGCCGACGCGCTCCTTCGGCTCCACTGCGGAACCAACCCTTCCACCCACCGCGCCGGCGGAGCAGCCGCCCGCCGCCACCGACACGCCCCCTGCGCCGACCGCCGCGCCCACGCTCCAGACCGCGCGCATCGTCGCCACAGGCGGCTTGAACGTGCGCGAGACGGCAAGCGCCAAGGCCAAGCTGGTCGGCCGGCTGAACCGGGACGCGGTCGTCACGGTCCTGGAAGGTCCCACCCAAGCGGAGAACTTCGAGTGGTACCGGGTCGATAACGGGCAAGGCATGGTCGGATGGATTGCCGCGGGCAGTGCGGATGATCCGTGGCTCAGGTTGGAGGGACAGGCCGCGGCCGCCCCGGCTGCGCCCACCGCGCCGCCTGCGCCCGTGCTCCTCGATCGCGCCATTCAAGTTGGAGACCGCGTGCAGGTGACGACGGATGCGAACCAGGTTCTAACCGTCCGCCAGGATGCCGGCCGCCAAGCGCGCGCGGTTGCCAAGGTGCCGCGAGGCGCCTTCTTCACGATCAAGAGCGGACCGGTTCAGCAGGACAACCTGACGTGGTGGGAGCTCGAGAGCGACACGGTGAAGGGGTGGGCCGCAGAGGGCGACGGCAACACCCGCTGGCTGACTCCGGTCCAGTAAGCCCGTGAACGCTTCTTTGCTGATCGAAGCGTGCGTCGACTCGCCGCAGTCTGCGTTGGCCGCCGAGCAGGGCGGCGCGGGCCGCGTCGAGCTGTGCGCGGACCTCTTTGCCGGCGGCTGCACGCCGAGCGCGGGCAGCATCCTCTTGGCGCGGCGCCTGCTCTCCATCCCGGTCAACGTGATCATCCGGCCGCGCGGGGGCGACTTCTGCTACTCCGAGGCCGAATACGAGCAGATGCGGCTCGACATCGAGTTCTGCAAGCGCGCGGGGGTGGCCGGGGTGGTGATCGGCATCCTGACGCCGGAGGGGGTGGTGGATGTCGCGCGGACGGCAAGCCT
>JALOOB010000077.1 GCA_025454635.1 Anaerolineae bacterium | reverse complement strand
TGGCCGTTGCGGTGGCTGACGGCGAGCGCGTGCGCGACTTCGTTGGCCGCTGTTTGGAGCGTCTCGAACTCCTGCTTGGAGTAGGGGCGCCTCCCCGCGCGCGGCCCTAACAACAGTAAGCCGTGCCGTTTGCCGTCATGCTCCAACGGCGCAGCCACCCATGCCTCCCCGCGCCAATCACCGTAAATGTGCGCGGTCTCCAGCCGGCCACTCCCCGGCACGACCAGGCTGATCGCGCCGCATTCCGCATCCATCCCACTCGCCGCCTCTTCGAGCAACCGCCTGGTCATCAGCGCCGCATCGCTCATCTGCACGTAAGAACGCACCTCCGCGCCGAACTCGCGCAGCGCCTTGATATGCTCGGGCGATTCCTTCAAGGTTCTGTCGAGGAACGACTGGAGCCGCGTCTTGACGGGCGTGAACACGGAGACGAGGATGAGGGAGGTGAGCACCACCGCGACGTCGCTCTTCTCGCCGGTGAACGCCTGGAATAGCCTTTGCAGAACAGTGATGCTGACGCTGACGACGCCAGCAAGGATGGCGGTCAACAGACCCCACAGGATCGTGCGGTTGACGATGGAGTCCATCTCCAGCAGGCGATAGCGGAAGATGGCAATGGCGACGCTCAACGGGAAGATGATGAGCCACGGCATGTAGAGCGAAGGCTCGAAGTGCAGGCGAATGCCGACCACCGGGGTCATGATCCAGATGATGATCGGCATGAAGGCGATGGCGCTGCCAAGCAGCACGATGCGCGCCTGGCGGCGGACGGTCGCCTCGGAGCCGCGGAACGCGCGGTAGAGCATGGTGCCGAGGAAGAGGAGGCCGCCAATGCCGACCCAGCGGTAGCTGACGTCGCGCGCGACGAGGTACTGCCAGGGCTGCGCGCGGTTGTACAGGGTGACGGCCGCCCAGATGCCGATGACCAGGGAGACCACGTAGGGGACCAAGAGCATGACGGGCCGCCGCTGGACGACTTTCGCCTCCTGCGGGAAGCGCATGGCCAGGCTGATGAGCGAGCCGCCGAGCGCGGCAATCGCGACTGCCCACACAGGGGTGCCGACATGGGTGGAGAAGGTGTCGAAGTATAAGCCTTGCGCCACCGCTGCGCCGAAACAGAAGAAAGCCAGCGCGCGACCCGGCCGCGTCGCCCCTCGGGCGCGGTAGATCCAGGCGCCGATCGAGAGGTACGCGAGGCCCATGAGGTAGGGCATCCAGAAGAGGCGGAAGAGGTCGCGCGTGCCGAACTCGCCGAGGGTGACGGAGGGGAAGAACTTCTCGCCGCCCTCGCGCAACTCGGTGAAGATGGCGACCGTGTCGCCGACCTCCAGCGAGCCGATTACCTGAGCGTATTCGCCGTCACTTCTGACTGCGCTGCCGGCCACGCGCGTGACGCGCTGGCCGAAATTGACGCCTGCCGCGCGGCCGCTCCAGCCTTCGCCGTCCTGGTCGGTGACGACGAGGGTGTGGTCCATGAGGAAGCCGGGGAAGGGACGGTTGGCCCAGGAGAGCGCGAGCATAGGGGCGAGGATCATGCTGAGCGTGGCAAGCGCTGCAGCGGTCAGCGTGAGCGCGCGGCTTAAGCGTTCGAGCCAGTCGATGCGTGCGGACATGCCTACAAGTCCGTTTCGGTTTCTCCGAGCGCGCGCAACTCATCGCGCAGCGATCGCCGCGGCTTATCTGCCTTCTCCTTGGATGGCGGGCGGGCAAGGACCATGAAGGTAATGTCGAGGTGGCTGAGCGATCGGGCGTCGGCGAACTCGTTCAAGTCCATTCGCAGCGCGTCGACCATGGCCTGCGCGGAAACGGCGCCCGCCGCGCTCAGCACCCCCCGGACCCGGTCCGGCCCGAACGGCTCACCCGTCTCCGGTCGCGCGCCGAGCGCACCAGGGCTGTAAAAGAGGATAGTCTCGCCGGGATTCAGCAGCACATCGTCATGATCATATTCCAAGCCGAGGCTTTGGCCGAGGAGCGCCGCGCCTTCGCGCATCTCGAACAACTCGGAGCCGTTCCAGCGCATGGGCGCGGAGAGCCCGGCGTTGGCGATTTGCAGGCGTCCGCTGGCGGGGTCGAGCACGGCGAGCAGGGCAGCCACAGCGCTCTCGGGTGCGAGGTCGGGACAGAGCAGGTTGCTGCACAGAGAGAGCGCCTGCCCTGCGGAGGCCGCCTGGCTGTTGGCGGTGCGCAGCGCGGCGCGCGTGGTGCTCATCAGGTGAAGCGCGTCCGCGCCGTTTCCGGCGATGGTCGAGAGCGCGAGCATGAGCCGGCCATCGGGCAGGATCATGAAGTCGTACTGGTCGCGCGCGGACGGGTTCTTCGTTGCGGACTGGTGATGCACGGCCAGTTCCCAGCCCCCGATCATCGGCGCGTAGCGCGGGAGCAACCTCTGCCGAAGCGTGGCGGTCAGTCGGGCGTCCTGAGCGCCGCCATCCCCATTCACGACGTCAAATCGCTGGTTGCGCGCCAGAAGCGCGACCCCTAGCGTCGGCACGATCAGTCCCAGCCCGAGCAGGATGATGAGACCCGTGGCAAAACGTTGGACCGGCGCCATCGCCAGAGCCCAGTCGGTCTCCGTGACAAGCGTCCAGGTGGTGCCGGGGACGGGGGCGTATGCGGCGACAATATCGTAGCCCTCCGCGTCCTTGACGGGCGTGATCCTTTCCGTGGGCGCAGAGAGATCGGTCGGGAGGGTCATGAACTGGCCGGTGCGCTCGTAGCCGGAGTCATAGAGGATGCGGCCGGCCGAATCGACGATGAACGAGTTGCCGGTGCCGGGCAGGCGGAGACGCACAATGCTGGCATAGAAAGCGCTGACGCGCGACTCGCCGAGCTTGAACAGGCCGGACAGTGTGCCGACCAACTCCTCGTTCTCGCCGAGCACGGGGACGGTGACAACGACGACCGGCACGCCATCGGGACCGATGTCCATGACGGGCGAGAAATGCGCTTCCGGCCGCTGGCGGCCGAGCATGGCGCGGAAAAACTCTTTGTCGGACCAGTCCTGGCCCATGATGTCCCAGCGCTCGGGTTCGGTGGCGCGGACCCGGCCGTTGTTGTCCTGAAGGATGACGCCGCCGTCGAAGACGCTGAGTCGGGGCGCGGAGCCCTTGAGCGCCTGTCGCTGCCGGTCGGACAGGCCGAGGTAGAGGCTTGAGGTGCGCGCGAGCGCGTTCAGCTCGTCCGACAGCCGGCTCAGCTCATTTTGCAGCCGCACTGCCGTGAGGAGCGCAACCTCCCGATCACGCTGGACGATGAGCTGCGCCGCGGCGTCGCGGTAGGAGAGGTAGGCGTAGACGGCGCCCGCGATCAGGCCGGCGAGCGTCAGAAGCACGATCGCCGCGAGGATGCGCGGCTGCCACAGCCGCCATCGCTGCTTACGCGGCACGCCTGGCCTCCAACGCGCTCGTCGGCGCCGCGGTCTTCTGCGCGGCCTCAATCTGCTCCGACACGTCGGTCATGATGGTCACCCGTGCGCGGCCGAGCGTGAAAATCTGCTCCCACGCAGCGCTGGTCAACCGCCGAGCGATATCCTGGTTTGCGAAGATTTCGGGCGTCACCGAGTAGCCCTTGAGATGTCCCTCCGCGAACGCAGCGAGATTCATTTCCTGCGCCTTCTCGGGGTACTGCTCGCGCGCCTGCGCGATCCACTCATCGACCAGGCTCGAACGGGCCGGCTGCAGCAGGTGGGCGCGCGCCATGGCCCGGCCGTAGCGCGGGCTGATGAGGAACTTCATGAATTCCCAGGCGGCTTCCGGGTAGCGCGTGCCCTTGTAGATGCCGAAGCCATCGGTCGTGCCCATCGTGACCTGACCGGCCGGTCCGGCGGGGAATGTGGCGACGCCGACGCGGAATTTGGCGTTGGCAAGGATGTTTTTGAGCGACCAGGAACCGTCCTCGACCATAGCGAGGCGGCCGCGCAGGAACGCTTCCGTGACGTTCAAGTTCTGCACGTCGAGCCGGGAGGCCATGGCATGGTCGCTCCACATGCGGTCGCGCAGCCACTGCATCGCGTCGATTGTTTCGGGGCGTCCCATCATACTCTTGGTGGGGTCGTTCGGGTCGACGAAGTGGCCGCCCCATGCGTTGACGTGCACCTGGATGCGGTCCCAACTGACGTCAAACATGCTGCCCCAGACGGCGGTGTCCGAACCTGCGGAGCGCTGCTGCGCGAAGGCGAGCATGGTCCTCTGGTAGTCGCCGTGGGTCCAGCCCGGCGCGGGGTAGGACACGTTGTATTTGTCGAAGAGGTCTTTGTTGTAGTAGACGGCCAGCGCGCCGTGGTACTTTGGCAGGGCGTATTGCGTGCCGTCCCGGAGGCGAAGCGCGCGCAACTGCGCATCGTCCCATTCCTTGATTTCCTCGGCCCGGAGCTCGGCTTCGACGTAGGGTCGCAGGTCGAGAAGGTAACCCTTCTGTGCCCATACGGGGAAGAACTCGCAGCAGCCGGCGAAAACGTCGGGCGCGCTCTCGGCCTGAAAATCGGCCAGCATTTTCTCGCTTAGTTCGTCGGGCGGGTCAGGCGTATAGAAGACGTGGATGTTGGGGTGGGTGGCGTGGAACTCCTCCAACATCTGCTGCGCCATCGCGGAAAAGTAGTCGGTGCGCCAGTCCTGGTAAACCAGTTGCGTCGCCACGCCTCCGTGCGGCCCGAGGCCTTTCTTCTGCTGCGCGGGCGCGCATGCGGCCAGCGCAGCGGCGCCGGCAAGGCTGCCTGCAACCTTCAGAAAGACTCGACGCGAAACCTTAGCTCCCATGGGCCTCCAATGATTGTCCCCAACCGTTGCGGCAATCCTTAACTAGTGTGATCCGATAACGCAGCCCGTTCCATTTATTTGCAAAAGTGTTTAAATTATACGCGGACGCGCGCTGAGAAGCAAGCGCGTACGGATCTCAGTTATGCGATGGTTGGATAGCCCAGGCTCGGCGTTGAGGATGGAACACTGGGCGAGAAGCCCTTCTGCGTGAGGCTAATGCGGACTTTGGCCCGGGCGCGACTCAAGCGGGACTTAACGGTGCCGAGCGAGACGCCCAGCGTGCCGGCGACCTCGTGATATTGGAACCCTTCGATGTCGCACATCACCAGCACCGCCCGCTGCTCGGGTGGCAGTTGGGCAATCGCGCGGGTGATCTGCGAGCGGAGTTCGCGGCGCACCGCGTGATCGTGCGGCGAGCTGCGCAGGTCTGTCAGGCGTCGGTCCCGGTCGGCTGGGAGCGTGTCGCTGTCGAGTGGACTGACGTAGTGCCGCTTCCGCGCGCGGAGGCTGTCGTAGCAAGTGTTGGTGACGATGCGCAGGAGCCAGGCGCGGAATGAACCGCCGCGATATTGGTCGATGCGCCGGTAGACTTTGAGAAAGCTCTCTTGCACAGCATCGGCCGCAGCATCCGACTCGCTCAGCAGGCGGTAGGCGACGTTGTACGCCTGACTTTGATAGCTCGTCACGAGCTGGTTGAACGCGGCCAAGTCGCCGGACTGCGCGGCGTTAATCAGGGCTGATTCGTCGATAGGCATAGCCTTGCCATCGTAGCACGATGGGTTGGGCGGGTCATCGGACAGAGGACGCGTTAAGAGGCGGGCAAATGACGGAGAGATGCCGCGCAAATATGCGCGTTTCGAGCGGCGGTCTACGAGAGCGCGGCCACGCGCTCGAGATAGCGGCGCGCGGTCTCAACGTCGCCGGCGAGGAGGTAGGACGCGGCCAGCTTTGCCAGGTTGCGCGCTTCCTCGCTTGGGTGGGTCTCGCGTATCCGGGCGATGGCGGCGCGCATCTGCGCCTTTTCCTCCGATGCGCGGCGACCCGGCTCGGGGGAGACTACCTGGCCGTCGTCCGTCACATTGTCGGGCAGGCCGCTCAGGCGGTGCCAGCGCGCAACGTCGCTTTCCTCCATGTCAACCTCGCAAGAGTTGTGGCAGCATTATATCATCAGGGCACGCGGGATTTGACATTGCGCGGCGGCGCGGGTATGCTGAGGCATCATTTGAAACCGGTTTCACAATGACCGTTCCCACCATTGACGATGTCGCTGCGGCGGCAGGGGTGTCAAAGGCCACCGTCAGCCGGGTGATCAGCGGCACGTTCACGCACATCCGGCCGGAGACTCGGCGGCGGGTTGAGGAGGCCATCGCGGCCCTCAACTACCGGCCGAGCGCGGTCGCGCGCAGCCTGACCTCGCACCGGACCAACACGGTCGGCATGCTGGTGTCGGACGTTGCCAACCCGTTTTACGGCGACGTGATCCACGGCGTGGAGGATGAGGGCATCGCGGCGGGCTACAATGTCCTTCTTGCGAACACAAACTACGACCTCGACCGCGGCATGGCCCTTATCCGGTCGCTGATCGACCGGCGGGCGGACGGCGTGTTAATCATGTCGAGCAGCGGATCGGATGCGTGGCTGAGGGAACTCGCGCAGGCGGGCATGCCGGCGGTCGTGCTGGACTGGGCGGGGCGGAAGAGCGAGCAGGTCAGCCGCATCGAGGTCGACTTTCGGCCGGGCATTGCGGAAGCGGCCGCGCATTTGTTGGAGCTCGGTCACAAACGGTTCGGGCACATTGCAGGCCCGCTCACGCTGCGGACAAGCCGCGACCGGCGCGACGCGTTTCTCGATGCGCTTGCCGAGGGCGGGGTGGCGCGTGACCGGGCGCTTGTGGCGACAGGGCCGCTGACGATCGAGGGCGGACGCGAAGCGTGGCGGCTGCTGCGCGAGGAGGCGCGGACCCCCACCGCGCTGTTTTGCGCGAACGATCTCATGGCGATCGGCGCGTTGAGCGCGGCGCGCTCTGAGGGGTTGCGCGTGCCGGGGGACCTCTCAATCATCGGGCTCGACGACATCTGGCTCGCGCCCCAGTTCGATCCGCCGCTGACCACAGTTGCGCTGCCGCGCTACGAGATTGGCAAGCTGGCGATGCGCCTGCTGCTCAAGCTGCTTGCCGGCGCTGCGCCCGAGCGTCAGGTGGTCGTGACAAGCCTCGTCATCAGGAAGTCGACCGGCGCGCCATGAGCGCAGCCGGCGCCGCCAGGAGCAGCGGATGTCCCTTCGCAGGCAACTGATCCTCGACGAGTTCGCCGCGCGCTTTGGCGGGCGGCCCAGCGCGTGTGTCCGCGCGCCGGGCCGGGTCGACCTGATGGGCAGCCATACGGACTATAATCTCGGCTACGTGATGACGATGACGCTCGACCGCGATACGTGGCTGGCGCTGCGCCCGCGCGCGGACCGCGTCGTCTCCATCCAGTCGCTGAACCTGTCCGGCTGTAGCGACTTCAGCCTCGACGACATTACGCACTGCGAGATTGCGCCGTGGACGGAGTATGCGCGCGGCATGGCATGGGCGATGCAGGAAGCAGGCTATGTTCTCGCGGGCTTCGACGGCCTGGTCCACAGCACGATTCCGTTCGGCAGCGGGTTGAGCTCCTCCGCGGCGGTCGAAATGGCCGTTGGCCTGGCGTTCCAGATCGCCTCGGGGATAAGGATCAGCCCGGTCGAGCTGGCGCTGCTCGGGCAGCGCGCGGAGAACAAGTTCGTTGGGTTGAACTGCGGCATCCTCGACCAGTATTCCTCGGCGCTGGGGGAGGCGGGCAGCGCGCTGCTGCTGGACTGCCGCGACCTGACGCATACGCCGGCGCCCATCGCAGATGGTGTTGCGGTCGTGGTTTGCGATACGCGCGCGCCGCGGCACTTGGTCGGCAGCGAGTATGACGACCGGCATGCGCAGTGCGACGAAGGGGTGCGGCTGCTTTCCGCCGCGTATCCGCACGTACGCGCGCTGCGGGACGTCACGGTCGAGATGCTTAAGTCCTGTGAGGACGCGCTCCCGCCGGTCGTTGCGAAACGCTGCCGGTTCATCGTCGAAGAGGATGACCGCGTCCTCGCGCTGGCTCCTGCGCTGACCGCAGGCGACCGCGCCCTGCTGCGCGATTTGTACGCGGCTTCGTATGCGGGCGCGCGCGATCTGTACGAAATCGGCGCGCCGGCGATGGAGGCGATGATGGCCGCGATGCTCCACGCGCCGGGAGCGATCGGCGCGCGGCAAGCGGGCGCGGGCTTCGGCGGTTGCATGGTGGCGCTGGTCGAGGCGGATGCGATGGAGGCATTTGCCAAGGACGTTGAGGCCCGGTATGCGGCAGCCACCGGCATCGAGCCGTTCGTCTACCCCGTGCGCCCTTCAGCCGGGGCCGGCCCGGTCGAGTTATAAGTCTCCCCGAACACTTCCCCGTCTTCAGTCGTCTATATCCATCGGTGTATGTATCGAACGAGCACGATGGAGAGGATGACAATGAGCCAAGCCCTTAGCGGAGACCAGTTGCGCGCGTACCTGGAGCGACGCGCGTCCGGCGACATCAAGGCAGATGAACTGCCGATGTTTATCCTGCAGCAGCACCAGACCGACAACCTGCATTTCAACCTGCGCTTCGAGGTCGCAGCCGACTTCGTGTCATGGGCGCTGCCCGACGCGCCGTGGCCGAACCCGGAGGCGAAGCGGGCCGCGGTCCCCGTGCCAGACTATCCACTGGACCGCGCGTTGCACGAGGGCGCGAATCCCGCGGGCGAGTACGGCGGCGGCGTGATTCTGCTCTGGGATGCGGGCGCGTACCGGCTGCTGGAGGCGGACGACCCGCTCGACCCACAGGCGATGCTTAAGGCAATCGACGCGGGCCGGGTGCAGCTGTGGCTGGAGGGGCAGAAGCTGCGCGGCGGGTGGAGCCTGCACCGGTCGGGCGCGGACAATGCGTGGGTATTCGAGAAGCTGCGCGACGACCATGCGGACCCGGAGGCGAACCTGCCGACGCGGCGGCCGGAGTCGGTGTTGAGCGGGCGCACGATCCAGGACTGGACGGGGTTCGACATCGAAAGCCCGCGCGCGCTGGGCGACCGCGGGGATGAGGGCAATATGTACGGCGGCCGTCGCCCGGACGCGTAAGAAGTCGACGTTGACCATGAAGAACCGAAGAAACAAAGGCCCACGAAGTCCTGGTGTTACTTTGCTTCTTCGGTTCTTCGTGGTGAGCGTCGTTCGCAGCAGGAGAGATTTATGCCCGTCGAACGCGTGGAGAAGCTGAACGGCCACGAGGTGGAGCTTTCGAGCCTCGACAAGGTGCTCTTTCCCGAAGACGGCGTCACCAAAGGCGCCGGCGTCACCAAAGGTGACGTGATCGAGTACTACCGACGGATCGCGCGCGTCATGCTGCCGCACGTGAAGGATCACCCGGTGACGATGCAGCGGTTCACCGGCGGGATCGGGGAGCCGGGCTTTTATCACAAGGAGATGCCCGACTACTTCCCCGACTGGATCGAGACGGCGAAGGTGGAGGTGCTGGAGAGCGGGGAGATCCAGGACCAGGTGCTGCCGAACAACGAGGCGACGCTGGTGTACCTGGCGAACCAGTACACCGTGACCATGCACATCTGGCTGAGCCGCGCGGACGACCTGTGGCATCCTGACCGGATGATCTTCGACCTGGACCCGCCGGGCGAGTTCGAGGTGGCGCGGTCGACCGCGTTTTTGGTCAGGGACGTGCTCGAAGGGCTCGGGCTTGCGCCGTTCGTGATGACGACCGGCTCGCGCGGGCTGCACGTGACCGTGCCGCTGGACCGCTCAGCGCATTTTGACGAGGCGCGGGACTTCGCGAAGGACCTGGCCGACTATCTGGCGGGGCAGCACCCCGATTCGCTGACGACGGAGATGCGGAAGAAAGAGCGCGAGGGCCGGCTGTTCCTGGATTACGTGCGCAACGGCTATGCGGCGACCGCGGTTGCGCCGTATTCCCTGCGACCGCGGCCCGGCGCGACCGTGGCGACGCCGCTGACCTGGGACGAACTGAAGGACCCGGATTTGCGCTCAAACACCTACAACCTGCGCAACATCTGGGACCGCCTGGATAAGGTGGGCGACCCGTGGCGGGGGATGGCGAAACACGCGCGCTCGCTGAGGGTGCCGCGAGAGAAGCTCGACAAGCTCACTTCGGGCAGAACGCCGTGACGGGACGCGAAACGCACCGGTGATGCGGTTTGGGAACCAGCGGAACGGAACCGGCGGATGGCGCCGCGTATGATCGGTCCAAATTGAACGCGCGGAGTCATCCGATGAATAGACGCCAATTCCTCCGCCAGGCTGCGCTGCTTGGCGGAGCCGCACTTCTGGCCGGATGCGTGGGCGAGACGGCGACCCCGACTCCCGGTGCCACCGTCGCGCCGTCACCGGTGACGCAGCCCACGCCTGGTGCAGCCGCAATCGCTACGCGCGCGCAACCGCCAACCAGCTATCCGACGAAAGAGGGACCGACGGTTGCGCCGCCGACTGCTGCGGCCACACCAACGGCCGCGCCCGCCTCGGCAGGCTGGCTCGGCGCGGTCGCGCTTGTTAAGGTGACGGACCGGGCGGACGGGGTCCGGCGGGCTATCGCGCTGCTCGGCGCGAACGAGGTCAAGGGGAAGGCCGTGCTGCTCAAGCCGAACTTCAACAGCGCGGACCCTGCACCCGGCTCGACGCATCCGGACGTGTTGCGCGCGCTTGTGACCGAACTGCAAGGAATGGGCGCGGGGAAGATCACGGTGGGTGAGCGCAGCGGGATGGGCTCGACGCGCAACGTGATGCAGCAGGTGGGCGCGCTGGACATGGCGACGGAACTCGGCTTCGACGCGGTCGTCTTTGACGAGCTGGAGGAGAAGCAGTGGGCGTTGATTCAAGCGAAGGATGACCACTGGGAGCGGGGGTTTGCTGTGCCCAAGCTGCTGCTGGACAGCGAGGCGGTTGTTCAGACGTGCAACCTGAAGACGCACCGGTTCGGCGGACACTTTACGCTGTCGCTCAAGAACTCGGTCGGGTTTGCGGCGAAACAGGTGGGGGGCGCGGGATACAACTATATGTCTGAACTGCACGGCAGCCCGCACCAGAGGACGATGATCGCGGAACTGAACCGGGCCTACGCGCCGGCGCTTGTGGTCATGGATGGCGTGGAGGCGTTCGCGAACGGCGGTCCGGACCACGGGAAGGTGGTCCGTCCGGAAGTGGTGCTGGCGGCACGCGATCGGGTGGCACTGGACGCGGTGGGGGTGGCGATTCTGCGGCTGTTCGGCACGACGCCGCAGGTGAGCGCGGGCCGCATCTTCGAGCAGGCGCAGATCGCGCGGGCGGTCGAGCTGGAGCTGGGCGCGCGGCGCGCGGAGGATGTGCGCATCGTGACCGCGGACGAGGCGAGCGAAGCGTTCGCCGCGCAATTGCGGCCGCTGATCAGTTAGGAGGGAGGCGGCGCGCCAGGACCGGCAGGTCCGGGCGCGCCGCCGGCGCGCAGCCTAGGTGGGCAGACCCGTGACGAATTTCTTGCCGTCATCGTGACAGATGATGCGGATGGCATCGCGGCCCGACGGCGCGACGCCCGGCAGACCTCCGCCCACCGACACCCAC
>JALOOB010000076.1 GCA_025454635.1 Anaerolineae bacterium | reverse complement strand
AGCACGTTGGCGATCTGGGTGGCAAGGCGGCCGAGGTTCTGCCCGGTGGCGTCGACGACGTACCACTCGCGGCTCGCTTCCGCATCGGCGGCGGTTGCGCTATAAGTTCTCACTGTTCATGCTCCTCGTAACCCGTACCGCAAGATCCATCCTGACCTCTCCAGCCAGGCGCTTGCGTTCCTATCCCTCGCAAGTGCGCTTGCAGGCGCTCCCTTGCGGTACGTCATATTCAACATGCATCAGGCACAAGCCGCAGGCCGCTGCCGGCGGGGCCGCCAGGCCCCGGTCTCTCGCCGCCAGCAATTCGCGCAACTGCCCGACCGTCATCTGGCCGAGACCCACACTCAACATGCTGCCCACCAGCGACCGCACCATACCCCGCAGGAAAGCATTGCCGATGACGTCATACAGGAGACACTCCCCCTCTTGACGCCAGCCGGAGCGGTAGATCATCCGCACGGTGCTTGTGCCAGGCTCACCTGGCGTGCCGTCCTGCATTGGCCGGCCGAAGCTGGCGAAGTCATGCTGCCCCACAAACACGCGCGCTGCGGCCTGCAAGTCGTCCAGCCGCAAGGGTTGCGCGATGTGCAGCGCATGACGACGCGCGAGCGGCGAGCGCCAGGACGCGTTGCGCACCGTATAGCGGTAATGCCGCCACTTGGCGCTGAACCGGGGATGCCACTCCTCCGGCGCCTCGTCAAGCTCGACGACGGCCACATCCGGCGGCAGCACCGCATTCAGCGCCCGATGCAAGTCATTCGTGTCGTGGCGCCATTCAGCGCGAAACCCGACGACCTGTCCGGCCGCATGCACACCCGCATCCGTGCGGCCCGAGCCGACCACCCGGGTCTCCGCCCCGCTCAGTTGGAGCAGGGCTGCCTCCAGCGCGCCCTGGACGGTGCGTCCGGTCGCCTGAAGCTGAAACCCGAGAAAGTCCGTGCCGTCATAAGCGACGGTCGCCCGGTAATACGGCAACTTGTAACCTGATAAAGTGCGTCTTTTGCCACAGAGATCACCGAGAACTCAGAGGCAAGCCTGACAAAGACTCGGTCGTTCTCTGTTTCCTCTGCGTCCTCTGTGGCTAAAGGCTACTCGTCGCGGCCGCGGCGCAGGCGGTCCGTGGCCCGCCGCATGCGGGAGCCGATGGACTGGCGCGCGGGCGCAGCAGATGCGCCGTCGCCGCCCTTGTTGCCCTTCTCCACCAGCTCGATCACGACCATCTCCGCGCCGTCGCCGACGCGCGGACCGATCTTGATCATGCGGGTGTAGCCGCCCGGTCGCTCCACAAAGCGCGGCGCGATCTCATGGAACAGCCGATACGTGACGTCCGGGTCCGTGATGACCTTCGCGGCCAGCCGGTGCGCGTGCACGTTGTTCCCGCCCTCGGCGATGCCCTTCTTCGCAACCGTAATCAGGTGCTCGGCTTCGCCGCGCATGAACCGCGCCTTCGCTTCGGTCGTGCTGATGCGGTCGTGCCGGAATAGTTCTGTAACGAGACCCCGCAACAGGGCGGACCGCTGCGCCGAGTCGCGGCCCAGCTTACGTCCTGCAACTCCGTGTTTCATAGTTACTCCGTGTCCTCAGTATCGGCGTCGCCAAAAGCGCCATCGTCATCGTACGCGGCCCCGAAGGGATCGCGCTCGGCCGATACGCTGGGCTGATAAGAGATGGCGGACAGGTAACCCTTCTGGTCCAGCCTTTCCACCAGTTCGTTCAACGACTTGCGCCCGAAGTTCCGAATGGCGAGGACTTCTTCCTCACCCTTCTCCAGCCGCCCCAGCACTTCACCCACCTTGGTGATGCCGGCGCGCTTCAGGCAGTTGTACGCCCGAACGCTCAGCTCGAGCTCCTCGATCGGCACGTCGTAGATGCGGCTTGGCACCCCGCGGCCTTCCGCCGCAGTCTGCTCCGCCGGCACCACGTCCGCACCAGCGATCAGCGTCAGGTGGCGCACAAGCAGCCGGGCCGACTCGCGCAGCGCCGCCTCGGGCGCAATCGTCCCATCCGTCCAGATTTCCAGGACCAGGCGGTCGTAGTTCGTGTTCTGGCCGATACGCGCACGCGACACGGCGTAGTTGACCTTCCGCACGGGCGCGTAGATCGCATCCACCGGGATTTCGCCCAGCGGCAGCTTGCCGCGCTCTTCCGCCGGCGAGTACCCGCGGCCGCGGTTGACGGTCAGCTCGATGTCAATATCGACCTCGGGCGAGTCCGCCGTCAGCAGCAGAAGCTCAGGGTTGACGATCTCGACCTCGGGCGGGCCGATCAGGTCGCCCGCGGTCACCGGGCCTTCGTTCCGCACGTCGACGTGCAGGCGCACCGGCTCTTCCAGCTCCGACTTGAGCCGCAGTTGCTTAACGTTCAGCAGCAGGGCAGTCGTGTCCTCGCGCACATTCGGAATGGGCGAGAACTCGTGATGCACCCCACCCACACGGATCGACGTGACGGCCGCGCCGGGCAGCGACGACAGCAGCACGCGGCGCAATGCGTTACCCAGCGTGATGCCGTAGCCGCTCTCCATCGGGCCGATGACGAACTTCCCATAGTTACGGGCGCTCGCTTCGCGCTCAATCTTTGGCAGCACAAAATCCAACAAGGAAGCACCCTCCCTTTTGACGATTGCAGATTTGAGATTGAAGATTGAAGATCAGCGCCCCAGAGAACTGAGCGCATCTTCAATCCTCAATTTTCAATCTTCAATCAACAGCCTTACCGGCTGTAGTACTCGACGATGAGCTGCTCTTTGAGCGGGATCTCAAGCCCCTGGCGTTCGGGCGTGCCGACGACCCGGGCTGACCAGTTGTTCTCATCAAACTGCAGCCACTCGGGCACGGCGCGCTGGCCGAGACGATCGGCGAGCGTCTTGAAGTAACCGTTGCCGCGGCTGTTGTCTTTCACTGCAATCAGATCGCCCATCTGAACCAGATAAGACGGGACGTTGTGGTTCTTGCCGTTGAGCGTGAAATGCCCGTGGCGCACGAGCTGCCGCGCCTGGGGCCGCGAGTCCGCGATGCCGAGGCGATAAACCACGTTGTCCAACCGGCGTTCGAGCGTCTGCAACAGGTTCGCGCCCGTCATACCCTTCACGCGCTGAGCGCTGGCGAAGTAGCGGCGGAACTGACGTTCCTGAACGCCATAGAAGCGCCGCGCCTTCTGCTTCTCGCGCAGCTGCAACGCGTAGTCAGATTCTTTGTGCTTGAACGTGCCCTTCTTGCCGTGCATGCCGGGCGCATAGGTGCGCTTCTCGACGGAGCACTTGGGCGAATAGCACCGTTCGCCCTTCAGAAAGAGCTTCATGCCTTCTCGGCGGCAGAGCTTGCACACCGGATCTACATGTCGAGCCAACTTGATCCTCCAAAACCTTTCGAGAACCTGGAAGAGAGGTTTACGGCTTGGCGACCTTCGTCCCCCTCCAAATACCCGTTTCTAGATTACAGATCGTAGATTGAAGATTGAAGATGCGATCTTCAATGTTCAATTTTCAATCTTCAATAAGAATTAGACGCGGCGCTTCTTCGGCGGCCGGCAGCCGTTGTGCGGGATCGGGGTGATGTCGGTGATCGACTTCACGCGCAGGCCCGCTGCCTGCAATGAACGAACCGCAGACTCGCGGCCGGGGCCGGGGCCCTTGATGAAGACGTCGGCCTCGCGCATGCCCATGTCCATCGCGCTCTTGGCAGCCTGCGTGGCGGCCAACTGCGCGGCGTACGGGGTGCTCTTGCGCGAACCCTTGAACCCGACGCCACCGGTGCTCGTCCAGGCCAGGGTGTTGCCCTGCGGATCGGTGACCGTGACGATCGTGTTGTTGAACGTCGACTGAATGTGAACCTGGCCCATCGGGACCAGGCGCTTCTCGCGCCGCGGACCGGCGCGGCGAGCCGCGCGCTTGCCACCGGCGGGCGTAGCAGTTGGTTTCGGCATTCCTCTTTACTCCAAACGTAATAGAACGCAGATGACGCAGATTGGGCATGATCCCCAGGATGACGGACGACTCGGCGCTTCCCCGAATCCTGCAAATCCACCCGGATCCTGAAAATCTGCGTCCTATTCCTACTTGCGGGCCCGCTTCTTGCCCGGAACGGTGCGGCGAGCGCCACGCTTCGTGCGCGCATTCGTGCGCGTCCGTTGGCCGCGCGCCGGCAGATTGCGGCGATGCCGCAGGCCGCGGTAGCTGCCAATTTCCTGCAGCCGCTTGATGTTCATCGCTACCTCGCGGCGGAGGTCACCTTCCACCTTGTAGTTGCGCTCGATGACATCACGCAGCTTCGCGACTTGCGTCTCGTCAAGGTCCTTGATCCGGACGTCCGGGTTCACCCCGGTCATTGCCAGGATCTCCTTGCTCGACGTAGGACCGATGCCGAAGATATAGGTCAGGCCTATTTCGACCCGCTTATCACGCGGCAGGTCTACACCAGCGATACGAGCCATTCGCTATCCTCCAAAATGATTACAGATTGCAGATTGAAGATCGCAGACCGTGTTCTCAATCTTCAATTTTCAATCTTCAATCCAGTTACCCCTGGCGCTGCTTGTGCTTCGGATTCACGCAGATGACCTGCACGTTTCCGTGGCGCCGGATGATCTTGCACTTGTCGCAAATGCGCTTGACCGACGGTCGGACTTTCATGTTACCTTCTCCTGCGCTCACTGGCGCTGCTGCCTGCGCAACCTTGGATTAGATGCGCAAACGCGCCAGGCTGTTACAAAACGGTCAATAGCTCCGGTTCGCCATCGGTGATGGCGATCGTGTGTTCAAAATGGGCCGCGCGCTTCCCGTCCGCCATGACGACCAGCCAGCCGTCGGACATGACCTTCGTGCGCCACGTACCCGCGCCAACCATGGGTTCCAGCGCGAACGTCATGCCGGCCTTGAGCTTTGGGCCTTTGCCCACCCCCGCCGGCACGTAGTTCAGCACGTTCGGTTCCTCGTGCATCCGCTGGCCCACCCCGTGCCCGGTGTACTCCCGGACCACGTGGAAGCCCCGCTGTGTCACGTGGGTTTCGACGGCCTTCGAGATGTCCGCCAGGAAGTTGCCCGCTCGCGCCTGGCCGATGCCCGCCCACAGGCTGCCTTCGGTCGCTTCCATCAGCGCCTTGCTCTCCGCGTCGACCTCGCCCACCGGGTAGGTCCAGGCGGAGTCACCCACCCAGCCCTTATACGTCGCGCCCACATCCACGCTGATGATGTCGCCCGGCTCCAGCCACCGCTTCACGCTCGGAATCCCGTGCACCAGCTCCTCATTGATCGAGGCGCAGATGCTGGCCGGGAAGTCGTTGCGGCCGGTGTGCGGATAGCCTAGGAACGTCGGCACTGCGCCGTGCTGCCGGATGATCTCTTCGGCGCGCTTGTCCAGCGCCGCCGTGGTCACGCCCGGTCGCACCATCTCGCGCATGGCCTCGTGCACGCGGGCCACGATGCGGCCTGCTTCGCGCATCAGCGCGATCTCGGGCCGGCTCTTCAGAATAATCATGCGTCCACACGAATCAGCCGCGGACGGCCGCCAGCAAGTCCGACTGCACCTGCTCCATCGGCCGGTCGCCGTTCAGGCTCACTAGCAACCCATGGGCGAAGTAGTACCCGATCAGCGGGGCTGTCTGCTTGTAGTATACAAACAGGCGATTCCGCACGGTGTCCGGCTCGTCGTCCGCCCGGCGATACAACTCGCCGCCGCACTTGTCGCACACGCCCTCGACCTTCGGCGGCGTGTACTCCACATGGTACATGGCCTGGCAGTTCCGGCACACCCGGCGGCCCGCCAGCCGGTCGATCAGCGCGTCGTCGCCCACTTCGAGCAGCGGCACGGCCTGGATCGACAGGCCCTGGCCTTCGAGCGCCTTGTCGAGCGCGGCGGCCTGCGCCAGCGTGCGCGGGAAGCCGTCCAGCACGACACCGCTCGCCGCGTCGTCCTTGCCCAGCCGGTCCATCACCATGTTGATCGTGACGTCGTCAGGCACCAGCTCGCCCTTGTCCATGTAGGTCTTGGCAAGCATGCCGAGCGGCGTCTGGTTCTTAAGATTCTCCCGGAAGATGTCCCCCGACGAAACCTGCGGGACATGGAGCGCTTCTGAGAGCATACGCGCCTGGGTGCCCTTACCGGCCCCGGGCGCGCCGAGCATGACGATAAACAACGGCTTTGTCTGGCCTACCATCCATGCCCCCTGTTTATCAGCCACAGAGGACACAGAGACCTGAGAGGCCGGGGCGGGGCCAACCCACCCCCTAACCTCTCTGCGTCCTCCGTGTCCTCTGTGGCGCTTCCATTACTTCCGAATGAAGCCCTCGTAATGGCGCATCAACAGCTGCGCTTCGAGTTGCTTCATCGTGTCCAGCACGACGCCGACGACAATCAGCAGGCCCGTGCTGGAGATCAGCAGCGTGCTACTCGACGCCCGCGACGCAGCGCCCGCCCCGAACAACAGGTGCACGAGCCAGGGCAGGATCGCGACAAAGCCCAGGAACAACGCGCCGACCAGCGTGATGCGGGACAGCACGGTGTTCAGGTACTTCTCCGTATTATACCCCGGTCTGATCCCAGGGATAAATCCGCCCTGCCTCTGCAACGACTCGGCCAGGTTTTGCTGCTTGAAGATCACGTCCGTGTAGAAGTACGTGAACGCGATAACCAGCAGGAAGTACATGATCCAGTACGGCGCATTAGCCGGGCTGAAGAAGTTCGTAATGAACGTTGAAACGCTCGACACGAACGGCGACGGCGAGTTCACGAAGTAGCTCGCGATCGTGCTCGGGAAGATCAGCATGGACGACGCGAAGATCAGCGGGATCATGCCCGCCGAGTTCACGCGCATCGGCACATGCGTGCTCTGCCCACCGACCACCATCAGCCGGTTGCCGCGCATCGCGCGCACCCGCTTGCCGTATTGCACCGGGATGCGCCGCTGCCCTTCCTGCACCACAACGATAATCGCAACGGTCAAGACCGTAATGATCAGGAACACCAGCAGTTGCAGGATGCCGCCCTGCACCGTCGTGTTCACCACGTTCTGGGGCATAGCCGCGATGATGCCGCCGAAGATGATAATCGAGATACCGTTCCCGATGCCCTGCTGCGTGATGATCTGGCCGAGCCACATCGCGATCATCGTGCCCGCAGTCAACGACAGCAGGATCACGGTGGTCTGCAGCGGATAACTCCCGAACCCCCACTGAGTCAGCACTGGCCCGCTGGAGCTGCTGCCCTGCGCAAGCAGAGACGACTGGCCAAATGCCTGGAGCAGCGCGAGCGGGATCGTGAGCCAGTTGGTGTACTGGTTCAGCTTGTTACGCCCGGCCTCGCCTTCCTTCTGCAGCTCCTGCCACGCAGGAACGATCGGGATGAGCAACTGGATAATGATCGACGCGGTAATGTATGGGTACACGCCCATCGCCATCACCGAGAAGTTCTGCAGCGCGCCGCCCGAGAGTAGGTTGAGCAGGCCCAGCAACTGGTTCGACTGGAAGATCGTGCTCAACGATTCGCGGTCCACGCCGGGCACCGGGATGTGCGCCAGGAAGCGATAGATCACCAGGATGCCCAGCGTGATCAACAGCTTGCGGCGCAGATCCGGCAACCGGAACGCATTACGAACGGCTTCAAGCATGGTTAACTCCTTGCCCTGAAGACGTAGCGCAAGTCACCGCCAACTTGGTTGGCGCGACTCGCGCTACACCCCCGTGGCTAAATCGTCATTCCTGCGCGAGTTCCTGCGCCGTGCCGCCGGCCGCGACGATCTTCTCGCGGGCCGAGGCCGAGAACTTGTGCGCCCGAACGGTCAGCGCGACGCTCAACTTGCCGTCGCCCAACACCTTGACGCGCGTGCGGGTCGACTTAATCAGCCCGGCCGCGACCATCATCTCCGGATCAACCTCGGTGCCGGCCGCGAATACATTCAGCCGCTCCAGGTTGACCGGCGCGTACTCGACCCGGTTGAAGTTCTTGAAACCGCCGAGATGCGGCAGGCGCCGCACGAGCGGCAGCTGACCACCCTCGAAGTAAGGCCGCTTGCCCCCGCCGGAGCGCGACAACTGGCCCTTAGTGCCCCGACCCGCGGTCTTGCCGCGACCGGCCGAGATACCGCGACCAGATCGCGTCCTCTTCTTGTTCGACCCGGGAGCGGGCATCAGATCATTCTGCTTCATCTTACGCCTCTTCGACGGTCACCAGGTGGCGCACCTTGTGGAGCATCCCGCGCACCGCCGGGTTGTCCGGCAGTTCCACGGTCTGGCCCAGCTTGCGCAGGCCAAGCCGGCGCACGGTGTCCTTCTGGTCAAACTCAACACCGATCGAGCTGGTCGAGTAGGTGACGCGCAGCATCTTCTCGTTCGGCGTCTCGACGCCTGGGTTACTGCTGCTGTTCTGCATCTTTCCCTCCCCGGAGCCAGTGCGGCGTGAGTGCCTCAACCGGCCGCCCGCGGCGCTTCGCTTCTTCCTCAGGGTCCTTCAGCGCATCGAGCGCCTTGAAGGTCGCCGCGACCACGTTAAGAATGTTCGCGCTCCCCTGCGACTTCGTCAGGATATCCCGGATGCCCGCGGCCTCCAGGACCGCGCGGACGCCACCACCCGCGATAACACCGGTGCCGGGGGATGCGGGGCGCAGGAGCACCTTCGCCGCGCTGAAGTCGCCCATCGCGATGTGCGGGATAGTGGTGCCCGCCATGGGCACCTTCTTCATGTGGCTGCGCGCGCGCTCAGACGCCTTGCGCACCGCATCCGGAACCTCGCGGGCCTTGCCCACGCCGAAGCCCACCTGGCCGTGGTTGTCGCCAACGACCACCACCGCGCGGAAGGCAAAGCGCCGGCCGCCCTTAAGCACCTTCGAGGTACGCGCGACGTGCACCACGCGCTCGTCGAGCTGCTCGCGTTCTTCATCACGCTCGCGCGGACGCCGCTGCCGGTCGCCGCCACCGCCGCGACCCTGACCCCGGCCACCGCCCTGCTGGCCCTGTCCGCCATCCGGGCGATTGCCCTGGTGTTGATTTCGTTGCATGCCTGGCATCGGTCCTCCTAGAACTCCAGCCCGCCTTCACGCGCGCCGTCGGCCAGAGCCTTCACGCGGCCGTGGTAGGGATAGCCACCGCGGTCAAACACGACCTTCTTCAAGCCCTTGTCGATCGCCCGCCGCGCCACCAACTGGCCCACGCGGGTCGCCTGCTGGGACTTGTTCAAGCCGTCGAGCTGCTCGCGCAGTTCCGGGTCCTTCGTCGAGGCCGTGACCAGGGTATAGCCCAAATCATCGTCGATCACCTGGACGTAGATATGCTCCAGGCTTCGGAACACATTCAGACGAGGGCGCTCGGCCGTGCCGTGAATATGCCGGCGAATGCGCTCATGTCGGCGCTTCCGAGCTTCCAGACTCGTGTTATCGGCCATTAGTACTGATCCTCCGTTGGGCGCCCCGGCTTGCGCCAGGGACGACAGCCCTTACTTCTTGCCCTTGCCGCCGACCTTACCGCTCTTGCCGGCCTTCTGGCGGATCTTCTCGCCCTGGTAGCGAACACCCTTGCCCTTATACGGCTCCGGCGGGCGCAGATCGTGAACGTGCGCGGCCATCTGGCCGACCACCTGCTTGTCGATGCCGCTAATGGTGATCGTGCGGCCCGTCTTGTCGACCTCGAAGGTCACGCCCGGAGGCGCTACGAGCTCCACCGGATGCGAGTACCCCACCAGCATGACGAGGTTCTTGTTCAGCACGCCTGCGCGATAACCCACGCCTTCGACTTCGAGCACCCGCGTGAAGCCGCTGCTCACGCCCGTCACCATGTTATTCAGGAGCGCGCGGCTCAGGCCGTGCAGCGCCCTGTGGTTCTTGGCATCCGTCGGCCGCGTCACCGTGACTTCGCCGTTCTCAATCGCGAAGGTGATCTCCGCCGGGAACTGCTGTTCGAGCTGCCCCTTCGGCCCCTTCACCGTAATATAATTGCCCTGGTCAACCGTCACGCTTACGCCCTTGGGCAGCGCAACCGGCATCTTACCAATACGCGACACAGTCTTGCCTCCTTAGATGCGCCGGCTCCGTCTGTTACCAGACGTAGCACAGCACCTCGCCACCCAACCCGAGCCGGCGGGCCTTCTGGTCCGTCATAATGCCCTGCGGCGTGCTCAGGATGGCAATCCCCAGGCCGCTCAGGACCCACGGGATTTCCGTGCGCTTGACATAGACTCGCCGCCCTGGCCGGCTGACGCGCTGCATGCCGGTAATAATGGACTTGCGGTCGCGGTCATACTTCAAGACCAGGCGCAACTGGGCCTGCGGCTCGTCCTTCGTGACTTCGAAGTCCTTGATGAACCCCTCGTCCTTCAGAATGCGGGCAACCGCCAGCTTCACCTTCGACCCCGGCACCACCACCTGCTTGTGGCGGACCAGGGCGCCGTTGCGGATACGAGTCAGCATATCGGCGATCGGATCACTAATCATCTTCGTACTCCTTAGAGTTCGGATCACCCGTCACTTGCGACCTGGCCCAGCGCAAGCCCGGCTTGCCCTAACGGTCTCGCAGCGCAGGATTCCGTACTCTCACTCCGCTCCCGCAGGGAAGCGAGTGAGGCTTACCAGCTCGACTTCACCACGCCGGGCAGATTGCCCTTCAGCGCCTGTTCGCGGAAGCACACGCGGCACAGATCAAAGCGGCGCATGTACCCGCGCGGCCGGCCGCAGATGCTGCAGCGGTTGCGCACGCGCACTTCGTACTTCCGGCGCTGTTCACGGAGCGGCATACACGTCTTTGCCACAGATATTCCTCCTGCATACGCAAGCTATCGCCTGCGCCACCTTACTTGCGGAACGGCATGCCCAGCAGCGTTAGCAGCCGGCGGCTTTCCTCGTCCGTCTTGGCGCTGGTGACGATCGTCACTGCCATGCCGCGGACCTTGTCGATCTTCTCATAATGGATCTCAGGGAACAGCAATTGCTCCCGAAGGCCCAGGCTATAATTGCCGTGTCCGTCGAATGCGTCCGGGTTGATCCCCCGGAAGTCGCGCAGGCGCGGGAGGGCGATGTTCATCAGGCGGTCAAGGAAGCTCCACATGCGCTCCTGGCGCAGAGTCACCGTGACGCCGATCGTGTTGCCCTCGCGCAGCTTGAAGTTCGCAATCGACTTCTTCGCCTTCGTGAAGACCGGCTTCTGGCCCGCAATCGCGGTCAAATCACCCGCCGCGGCGTCGAGGCTCTTCGCATTCGTCAGCGCCTCGCCCATGCCGATGTTCAGCACGACCTTCTCGATCTTCGGCACCTGCATTACGTTCTGGTAGCCGAATTCCTTCTTCAGCGCGGGCAGGACTTCGTCCTGATATCGCTGCTGCAACCGTGGCATAGCCATTGAGTCTCTCCTATCCTATACAGGGTCGCCCACAGCAACCCTGATCCGGATATATAGCGCAAGCAACACCAACACAGCCGGCGCTTGCGCTACAT
>JALOOB010000354.1 GCA_025454635.1 Anaerolineae bacterium | reverse complement strand
GTGATCGCGTCCAGGTCGCTGATCTTCACCCCGCGCACGAAGTCCATTGTCAGCACCCGGCTGCTCGAGAAGTCCGGGTAGGTAGTGCAAACGCTCACGCCGGGGCAGGCTTCCATGTTCTGCGCCAGCCGCATCGCATTGTACGCCTCGCCAACGTAGTTCAGCTCGCGAATCGCATTCGAGCCGAACTCCTGGACCATGCCGGAGAGATCGAGCGCATTAAGGCCCTGCACCCGCTTCGAGAGGACGCGCGATGCGTTGGCCATGATGCCGACATCGGCCTTCATCTGCTCGTGGATGCCGGGCCGCTGGATCTTGACCACCACGTCCGTCCCATCGAGCAAGGTCGCGCGATGTACCTGCGCGGTCGACGCCGCGGCCATAGGGACGAGGCTGAAAGAGCCGAACAGTTCCTCGGGCGTGCCCTTCAGTTCCTTCTGGAGAATCTCCCGGACCTGTTCCTCCGGGAACGGCGGCACGTTGCTCTGCAGCTTCTCCAGTTCCGCCGCCCACTCCGGCGGAATGTTAGACGCCTGGCTCGATACAATCTGGCCCACTTTTACATAGGTGGGACCCAGCTCCTCGATCATCAGTCGGATCTTCGTCGGCAAAGGCGGGATTTCGAGATCTTTGGGCAGGTTCCAGACCCACGCCTGCATCGCCTCCCGCCACCGTCCGAGAAAACCGAGGCGGTTGAACCCGATGTCGAGCCCGTAGCGCAGCATCACCGTGTAGACCTGCTGGAGGCGCAGATTTTCGCGCAGCGTATCGATTCCCGATGTAGCTTCCATGATCAAGCCTCCTCGCCCGCCGCGCCGGCCGTGGGGCCAGTCTGCCCGTCCGCTTCGGTCTCAGGTTGCGCCAGCGCTGGCTCCGGCTTTGCCGTCGCCGCCTTGTTCGCATCCGCATCGATAACTAGGTCGGCTGTCGCAAGTTCATCGTCGGCCACCACCGGGGCCAGAGCCGGCGCGCGCTGCGCCACCGCACTCGCCGCAGCGACCGCGACCGCCTTCGCCGTCGCCAGTTCGACCGGTTTGCCGCTCTGCCGCGCCTCGATCCGCACCAGCTCGGCCTGCGTCCGGTAGAACTGGCGGTCCTTCACGCGTTGACGAATCTCAGGATACTTCTCCGAAACAATCGGCGGCGTCAGGCCGAAGAGGCTTTCCAGGAAGGTGGCGGACAGGCCGAGCACCGCGCCGCCGACCAGCGCCCAGAAGAAGTTCACGTCCAGCAGGTGCGGGAAGAGCCAGCCGAGGAGCAAGAGGATAAACGCGTTGATCAGGATCACGACCAGGCCCGTGGTGGCGAAAATAAACCTCAGCGTGAGCACCTGCAGAATTGGCTTGACGAGCGTGTTTAGCACGCCCAGCATGAGCGCCAGCCACAGCCATGATCCGAGCGTGCGATTGTCGAGGTTGACCTTCGGCACGACCATCAGCGTGATCGTCAGCGCAATGAGGTTGACGACGAAGCGCATGAGCAGCATACGCCAGTTAAAGCTGCGATTGAGCAGTACTCTTTCCTTCATCGTTCGTCCCTTCAATGGAAGAAGCGACAGGTCGTCTGCCGTTTTTGGCATCGCGACCTGCCGCTCACTGCTTGCGTTCGCCGTCGGCGGCGCCCTGAGTGCCCTTTTGTTGCCGCTTCGACAAACGCGCTGCGGTTACAGGTTAATCCCCAGCAGCGACAGCAGCCACGTCACGAGCCAGCCCACCACGCCGATGGCGACCGCTGCGATCAACGCGCCCGTGAAGCCGTTGACCTTCATACCCGAAATGAATCTGTCGCTGATCATCAGGATAACCGCTGCGACGATGAGGTTGACGATCGCGGCCAGGAACCCGCCCGCGCCGAGGTTGATGCCCAGCAGCCCAAGCAGCCAGGTGATCACAAAACCGACGACGGCAATCACCAGCGCAGCGATAATGGCTGCGCCGAAGCCCGACACCGAGAGGCCCATGTTCAGCTTGCCGACGATAAAGATGATGACCGCAGCGACCACGAGGTAAACGGCCGCGGTGACAAGAGTCTCCAACATGATGCAACTCCTTGAATGTGGGGGCCCGCGGGCTCGCAGCCCGTCGGGGGCCAGGCGGAAAACAGAAATCAGACCTTGTTGCTTTCCAGTTCTCCGATCGCGGTGCCCTCCTTTCTGCTCGCGCCGGCCTGCGCAGGCTGTGCGTGAACATCGTGTTGCGCCGCCACAGGGACGCTCGCCGCGGGGGGATGCCTGTGCGACAGGTGCTTCGCGCCAAGGAACAGCGCCAGCGCCGCAATGGGGAGCGCGACGCCCGCGCCATAGGTCAGCAGGTTCTCCTGGCGTCCGCTAAACACCGCGCCCAGGAATTCGATGGCAAGCACGACGACCGTGACGCCCACCAGGTTCGTCTCCAGGTCCTCCGCGCTCTCCGTCTTCATCCACTGCGGCAGCGGGACGTCCTGGATGAACAACTGGAAGAGCCCCATCGCCGTGATATACAGCACCGTGCCGATCAGGAACTGGTGGACAAATTCGAGCAGGCCGAAAATGGGCAGAATCACCGCGCCATGTCCCGACGAGCTCTCGCCGATGCTCCTGATGACGAAGACGATCAGGCCGAGTCCGCCAAACGCGAACATGGCCGCGGCTGCAATCGCCAGGCCCAGGATAGGGATGAGCACGAGATACCGGGTGGCGCCGACGATGTTTACGAATCTCACGGGGATTTGTTCTCCTGTGTTTGACGCATGCTGAAAAGACAGTAATGCTTCTTCCTAAAGAGTATCGCGCCGAGGTCCAAAACGCAAACCTCCTTTTCGACAGTCGCTTACCTAGCGTATAAGCTAGTGCTAAAGCCAATCAAACCGCTTAAAATAGACCGGCAAGCCAGCGGTAAGGGCTAAGCGCAACCAAATAAAGTGCCGGGTGTGAAGGCAATGGCGAGGCGCATCCTGAGCGGAGCGAGCGCCAACTGCGTTGGCCGAGCGCAGCGGAAGGAGCGCCTCCATCCAACAAGTAGCCGCGCCTTGGGAAGGGAATCGTGAATCGAAGACTCGCCCTGCTGCTCTTTGCTCTGCTCCTCTTCGGCGCCGCGTCCACTTCGGCGCAGGAGGAGTCGCAGCCGCCCACGCCGCCGCTCGTGCTGACCGACAAGCAAGGCGCATACCGCGCGGGCGCAAGCCTGTCGCTGCTGGAAGACCCGACTACCGCGCTGACCATCGACGACGTCCGCAGCGCGCAATACCGCGACCGCTTCATCCCCCAGACAACCGACCACCCCGTCTTCGGCGTCACCGAGTCCGCCTACTGGGCCCGCCTGACCGCGCGCAACGACAGCGAAGAAGACGTCTGGATTCTCAGCCTCCCCGAGTACTTCCAGGATTACGTCGACTTCTATGCGTTCGACTCTTCCGGCCGCCTGCTCCGGGCCGTCAAGACCGGCCGCGCCCTGCCGTTCGCCGCGCGCGACCTGCCCACCGCGCAATTCGCATTTCGCGTCCCCGTCCCTCCCGGCGAAGAGGTCACGCTCTACGTCCGCAACGCCGGCAGCTACGCGCTGCGCTTTCCCGTCGCCCGATGTTCGCCTCCTTGCGCGACGTCAACTATCTGCTCCTGGCGCTCTACATCATCCCGTCGATGCTCACCATGTCGCTGCGCGACGGCCGCGCGCACCAACTCCTATGGCCTAACAACCCGGAGTTCGGCCGCATGGTCAGCATCGCCGCCATCGGCCTCCAGCAGATATTCCTGGTTCTCTTCTCCATCTCCTTCCTGCGCACCCGTCAGTACGCGCCGACGCTCCATGCCCTTCTGATCACGCTGCTGATCGTCCTGTCTCTCGCCACCTTCCTGGTTGTGCCCGTTGCGCTCGGCTGGATCGACGCCCGGCCCGCAGTCCAACTGCTGACCACGCTCGGCTTCCCGACCGTCATCCTGCTGATCGTCGCCGGGCCGCTCGTGTGGGCGCGCGGCCACCCCGCCGCGCGCTACTACGCCATCGCGCAGACCGTCCCGCTCGTCTTCGGCATCACCGATCTCTTCTTCGGGCTGGGAATACTGGCAATCCCCGCGGGTGTCTCGGTCGTCCCGCGCCTGGGGACCGTCCTGTTGGTCTTCTTCTTCTCGCTCGCGTTGGCCGACAATGTGCAGGTCTTACGGCGCCATGCCGAG
>JALOOB010000353.1 GCA_025454635.1 Anaerolineae bacterium | reverse complement strand
GCGAACGGCACGCGCAGATACTCCGCCTGCCCGCCCGCGTATCCGCCCAACAAATGCGAATAGCCGTAGATGCCCGCGGGCGAGTAGCCCCACAGCTTCTCCGCCATCCACGCGTTCGGGTTGCTGTTGTCGCACAGTGACCACAGCCCTTGCTGGCAGTACCAGCAGCGACCGCACGAAATGGGGAACGGCACGACGACGCGCTGCCCCACGCGCAGGTTGTCGACCTCCTTGCCCACTTCCACGACCACGCCCACGGTTTCATGCCCGAGGATGTCGCCCTTCATCACGCTGGGGATGTACCCGTCGTAGATGTGCAGGTCCGAGCCGCACACCGCGGCCGCGGTCACCTCGATGATCGCATCGGTGGGATTGAGGATCTCCGGGTCGGGCACGCGCTCCACCTTCAGCTTGCCCGGACCATACCAACATACCGCCTTCATCCTGCCCTGCCTTCCTCAACCGCTCGACTGCGTAATCCAGCCCGGCGCGTCGCTCGCGGGGAACGACTCCTCCGACGCCATCTGCACGACATCCTTCCGCTGCGCCAGCCGCTCCTTGAGGGTCGGCTGATCCTTGCGCAGCTTAGCGCGGCCCGACGTTTGCCCCTCGGTGGTGGGCGCCTCGCCCGCCTCCAGCATCGCCTTGAACCGGCCCAGGTCCATCCGCACCTGCTGGAGCGTCACCTGCTGCATCAGTTTCGCGGCGGCCTGCCCCGCGGGCCCGGCGACCGGCTGATATTCGAGATAAACATGAACTTCGGTGCCGCGGCCCCCCGGCGCGTCCTTGAACCGGACGCTGCCCGCGTTCTTGACCGTCGCGCTCTCCACCGAGCGCCACCCGATCAGTTCGCCCGGCCGCTCGGTCGTGATCTCCGCTTCCCATTCCACGGTAACCGGCGCCTTCGCGACCCAGCGCGAGTGTGCGCTTCCCGAAGCGGCGTCGCCCGTCTCGGTGACCGACTCAAGGTGCCGCATGAATTTCGGCAGATTCGACAGCTCGCGCCAGTACGCGTACACCTCGTCGCGCGGCCTGTTCACCGTCACCGCCTGCTCGATCTCCAGCCCGCGCTCGAGCGGCAGGCTGACCGCGCGCCCTTCCTCCGGCTGCACGGACGTAATGCCGAGCAGCTTGTACGGCGTGCAGAACCCGGTAATTGCGCGCTCGATCATTACGAGGCCGAAGCCCAGCCGCGCCCACTTCGCCGGCCAGCCCTTGATGGCGAGCGAGCCGAGCAACAGCGCGCCGATAACCGCGGAGAGCCTCCGCTCGGTCTTGCCAACGTTGGTTGGACCCTCGTCCGGCCCTTGCTTGCGAAATCCCAACACTACGCACACTCCCTTCCCACTTGCCACAGAGATCACAGAGTTCACAGAGAGTCTCTGAGTTCTCTGTGGCCTCTGTGGCAAAACTTTGCTTTACCTACCCAGGAGCTTTCTCTTGTTCGAGCGCCAGGCCAACGCGCCCAGTCCCGCCACCGTCAGCCCGCGGCCAATCCAGCGCGCGGAGGGCGTGGTCGCCCACCAGGTGTACAGGCTCCACGAGCGCGCTTCCTTGCTGAACGACCCCTGCGGCCCCACAGGCCCGTCGGGGATCGGCGCGAAGAGGTTATTCGGCGCGTCCGGTCCCTTTTCCTCGTTCGTCTTTTGGAGCGTCAGCCCCGCAGCCTTCATCGCCTGGTCCGCGACCCACGGCGACACGCGCTTGAGGAAGATGAAGCTCTTCCCCGCGCCGCCTGCGGCCAGGTCACGCACCGGGTGGGTCGCAGCATAGAGGATAGCGCGCGTCACCACGTCCGGCTCGTAGACCGGCGGCACGCCGCGCGGCTTCACGCCGAGCTTGGTCTTCGCCACATCGAAGAACGGTGTGTTGATGGACGCGGGCATCACATTCGTCACGCTGACGTTCGCGCCCTCGGCCTCCAGCTCCATGCGGATCACTTCCGTCATCGCGCGCAGCCCGTGCTTCGACGCCGCGTAAGCGCTGTGGAACGGGATCGCCTGCACCGCCTCGACGCTCGTGATCATGATGAGCGCGCCCTGCGACTCCTTCAGATACGGCAGGGCAGCCTTTGCGCCGTAGGCCGCGCCGACCAGATTCACATCAACGATGCGCGCGAATTCCTCGGGATCGGTCTGCTCGAAGGGCGCGTACACCGACACCGATGCCAGGTGCACCCAGGTGTCGATGCGGCCAAAGCGCCGCGCGGCGTCGTCCGCCACAGCCTTGACCTGCGCCCAATCGGTCACCTCGGCGGGAATCGGCACGCACACGCCCCCGCGCATCCGGATGTCCTGCGCGAGCGACTCCAGCGCGTCCGCGCGGCGCGCGGCGACCACCACCTTCGCGCCGCGTTCCGCGAACTCCATCGCCGTCTCGCGGCCGATCCCGCTCGACGCGCCGAACAACACCACAACCTGCTCGTCAATCGGCTTCAACTTCATCAACTGCTTCCTTCTCCCTTTGCCACAGAGGTCGCAGGGTCCTCAGAGAGCCCTCTCACCGCACCCTCGGCGTCCTCTGTGTCCTCTGTGGCAGAAAAACCTATCCCTTCGGCTGCCGCACTTCGATTTGCCCGCTGCGCAGGCGCACGTCGTACACCGGCTGCGGGTGGGCCGACGGCCCCTCGATCACCAGCCCGTCCACGATGCGGTAGCGCGAGCCGTGGCACGAGCAGCGGATCGAATCCCCTTCGATGATGCCGCGCTCGCTCAACGGACACCCCATGTGCGCGCAACTGTCGGACATGGCGATGACCGTCCCACTGTGGCGGAACAGCACCACCGGCGCCTCGTCCAGCATCACGCGGCGCAGTTCGCCGGGCATCAGGTCCGCTTCGCTGCCAGCGTTCTTGTACTCGCTCGTTGTCTCCCAATCCGCTGCGTGGTCCACACCGACGTTCTTCGCGAAGACCAGATGCCCGCCCAGGTACGCGCCCCCGAACAGCGTGCCGTAGCCCGCGAAGGCCAGCCCGCGGCCGAGCCCGCGGTTGCCCCCCTTGCGCGCGATCAGCGATGCGATGTAGAGCAAGGTGCCCGTGACGTTGAAGAGCATGTGGACGAAGCCGATCTTCCTCGCCTTCCCGTCAAGCACGCGCCAGTCGGTGAAGCCGGCCGCCGCGGCAAGCATCCCGCTCGACAGCCCCGTCGCCAGGGCGAGGTCGGTTGCGGGCGCGATCTGTTTTGCGCCGGCGGCCTCGGCCACGTCCAGCACGGCCAACGTGCTGTACGACCCGACGACAATGTCCGTGATGACGGGATGGAACGGGTGGCCGAGCCACACGCCGTGCAGGAAGTTCCGCACGCGCCGCGGCAGCGCGTCGATCACTTTGCCCGCGCTCTCCTTGACGGCGTCCGCGCCGCTCTCAATCCACGGTTGGTCGACCAGCCTGTCGACGAACAGCGTCCAGTTCATGCGTGGTGCTCCTTCATCTTGCTCACCCAGGTCGGTTCACTGCCGACTCAATAAACCGCTCGCGGCGAGCTTCTCGCGGTCATTCGTTTATTCGTCGGCGGATTCGTGGTCGGCCCTCCGCTACCCGTCCTCGCACTCGTCAGGCGGCGCATCCCCCGCGTGCGCATCGGCTTTGTATCCCTGCTCCTGCTTGCGCTGCAGCAACTCCAGCAGCGCGCCTTCCTCCAGGTCCAGATCGTGCGGCGTATCCTCGAACCCCGCGCGGCGCACTTGCGCGATAGCTTCGAAGAGCGAGCCGTCCGCGTACGCTTCGAGCACCGCGGGGTGCACGTAATACTTGCGGCA
>JALOOB010000352.1 GCA_025454635.1 Anaerolineae bacterium | reverse complement strand
GGTGCTGAAGCTGTGCGTGATGGGGGCCAGCGATCGCCAGCCGTTGGCGTCGAAAGTGCAGCCGTAGGGGGCCGCGCCGGAGTCGACGACGGTCTTTGCGGAGGCGAGGTATTCGTCCCAGTCCGCCGGAATCTTGTCGGGCAGGCCGGCCTTGCTGACGATCGAGTTGTTTTGGGCTGAGACGATGATGTCGAGCAGGAACGGCCAGGAGTAGAGCTTGCCGTCGACGGTGCATTCTTCCCGGATGGACGGGATGATGTCGTCGATGACTTCCTTGGGGATGTAGTTGTCCCAGGGCTCGATGACGCCAGCCTGGATGAACTGCGACATCTCGACGAAGGGCGTCATGCCCACGTAGACGTCCCAGGTGCTCTCGCCCTGCTTCGCCTCGGCCATGAAGCGAGTCACGTCGTAGCCTTCGACCGGGGCGATCTGGTAGTTGATGTCCGGGAACTTGGGGTTTACGGTGCCCTTGATCGCCGGGTGAAGGTCCTCGATCCACTGGTAGAAGCTGGGGGTCAGGGGACGCTCGGCCGCCGCGGCAGGGGCCGCAGCAGCAGTGGTGGGAGCGGCAGCCGCGCCGGCGCTGGTCGGCGCGGGTGTGGGCGGCCCGCCCGTGGCGCCACCGCAGGCGGCCAGAACGGAGACGCCCGCCATGCCCATGCCCGCGGACAGCATGCCCTGGATGAAGCGGCGGCGGGAAATGCGGCCATGCTGGTACTCGTTGATGAGAGCGCTCTGCAAGCGCTCCTGTTCGTCGCTCGCCATGACTTTCCCTCCTTTGTGGAAATGGTTGCCGAACGCGAATACTTCGAGGATATGCCAGCGTTATGCCAGGAAGTTCCTCCTTTCGCAGGCGCGAGGCTCGAAAGCGCCTGGACAGCAGATTCAAAACAGGCCCTTTTCCCGGCCTGGAGGTGCGCCGGTAGCGCCAAAAAGGCGCTTGCGCGGGAAGCGGATCGAGTATATCATACAGACTGAACAAAAGTCAACGCGCCAAAATCACAGGTGATCTATGGCAGAGTCCCCCGAATCCCGGCGTTCCGAGCTTACGTCCCTCCTGCGCGATCGGCGGATGGATATCATCCCGGCGAGCACCTACGGTGTGGACCGGTTCAGCCACCCGTGGATGGGCCGCGACGCCTCGTATGCGCGGCTGCTGGAGTTCACGGAGCCCCGCGAGCACATCTTCGCCATGCACCTCTCGTACTATGCGTCGTTCGGCCTGACCGACGTGCTGGGCGTCAGCGACCCGCTCGCGGTCGAGCGCAAGAGCCACCGCGTCGAGAACGCAACGCACACCGAGTGGACACTGCGCACCCCGAAGGGCGACCTGACGGCGCGCTACACGGAGAACGACGGCGTCCGCACCGTGTGGCGCCACGACCTGCTCATCAAGAGCGACGACGATATCGACCGGTTTCTGGCTGCGCCGTTCGCTCCGGCGCCGCCGGACGTCGTCGCGTTCGAGGCCAAGCGGCAGGCGCTCGGCGAGCGGGGGTTGGTAGAGATCGAGATGCCGGACCCGCTGTGCCTGGTCGTCGAGAACATGAACTACGAAGATTTCATGGTGCGCTCGCTGACCATGCCGGCGAAAATCCACGCGCTGCTCGAACGCGCGGGGGAGTTGATCTACGCCTGGCTGGAGGGGCTGCTCGCGGCGGGGTTCGGGCCGGTGTTCAGGATCTTCGGACCCGAGTATGCCGCGCCGCCCGTGATGTCCTTGAAGCGCTACCGGGATTACGTGACCGCACACGACCGGCCGTTGGTCGATCTCATTCACCGGCACGGCGGATTCGTTCGCTATCACTGCCACGGGCCGATCCGTCGGTTGCTGGACGACTTTCTGGCGCTGGGTGTGGACATGACGGACCCCTGCGAGGCGCCCCCCGGCGGCGATATCACCCTGCGCGAGCTGGCCAACCGCGTCGGGAGAGACATGGTGCTGATGGGCAACATTCAGCTCGACGACATCGAGCGGGCGCCCGCGGAGGAGATCGACCGGCTCGTGGGGGAGGCCATCGAGGCGGCGGGGGGCCGCGCGCCCTTCATCCTGTGCGCGACGGCGTCTCCCTTCTCGGCGCCGCTGCCACCCGTAACGGAGCGCAACCTGATGCAGTTGCTGGCGTCGGCGGAGAAGCGCCGGGGCGGGCGGTAGAGCCGCACCAGCTGCGGACGAACTTTCGCGAGGCGCTTTACTTTCAGACTGAAATAATGTAAGATCGGCGCGACGGCTTCTCGTTCTGGCCGCAGAATCCGCGGAGTGACGGCAATGACTGCTCAACCTCCTCATGTGATCGTCAGCTTCGACATGGAGACCGATCTCGGGAACTGGTGGACCACCTACGAAGGGGTGCGCGAGGGCACGCCTGCCATCCTCGAGATCCTGGCCCGGTACGTTGCGCCCGCGACTTTCCTCTTTACCGCGGCCGCTGCGGAAGCCTGTCCGGCGGCAGTTCGGCAGGTGTTGGCCGCGGGGTGCGAGGTGGGCTGTCATGGGTTGCAGCACGAATTCCTGGGGGAAGCCAACTCGGACACGCCGGGAATTTTCACCCTGCTTCCGGAGGAGATCGACCACCGCCTCCAACTGGCAACCGATGCGGTCGCCGCGATCGCCGGCGTGCGCCCGGTTTCGTTTCGCTGCCCCCGACTTCAGGGAAGCAACCAGGTCATCCAGTCGCTCGTCCGTCTCGGTTACGCGGCGGACAGCAGCTACCCCACCTACTTCTACGGCAAGCAACTCGGCCCTTATTATCCCGACCGCAAGGACTGGCGGGAGCAGGGCGATCTGCCGCTGCTCGAGCTGCCGCTCTTTGCGGACTTTACGGCGGAATTGCTCGACCCTTCCGATCCCTTCAAGCGGGAGCGGGACGCCTGGCCGCGCTTGCGTCTGGAGGGCGGGGCGCGGATGAAGCAGCGGATGGACTGCATGGCGTCCTATCTGCGCGAGCGCGGCGTGACGCCCTTCTTCTGCCTCTATCTCCATCCCTGGGAGTTCGTCCCGACGCCGCGCGAGCTCGTCTTCGGGGAGGGGCGCCTCGAGGTCGCCTCGTGGCTGTGGGAGAACAGCGGCGCCGCGCACCTGGCTGCCCTTGATGAACTGCTCGGGCTGTTGCGCCGCGACGGCGCGTCTTTGTGGAATATGCGGGATTTTGCCGCGGCCTGGCGAAGCGGCGCGGTTCACTAATCCACGCGAAGGACTACGAGGAGGTAGCGCATGCAGGTTCCACTCAGCGAATTTCACCGCCGCGTGGCGAAGACCCAGGAACTTCTTCGCTCGCAGGGGCTCGACGCCGCGCTCGTCTACTATGACGAACTCCGGTCGGCCAACGGCTTCTACCTGTCGAACTGGGTGCCGCAGTTCGAATCCGGCTGCGTCCTCGTTCCGCGCGAGGGCGAGCCCGCCATCCTCGGCGGCCCCGAGTCCGAGCCCTTTGCGCTGTCGGACGCGGCGATCAAGAAGACCTACAACGTGCCCGTGTTCATGGTGCCGGAGGAGGAGTATCCCTCGGCGCGCATCCTGTCCTTGCGCGAGGTGTTCGCGGAGGCGCTGCCGAACGCGCCTGTCCGCCGGCTGGGGATCGCGGGCCTTGGGGTGATGCCGCACGCCCTGTATGTCGACCTGAGCCGCCAACTCAAAGACGTGGAGTTGGTCGACACGGAGCCATTCGAACAGATGCGGGTCATCAAGAGCGAAGTCGAGATCGCGATGATCCGGGAGGCGTTCTCGATCGCCGAACGGTCGCTGCCCGCCATGGCGGCGAAGGTCGTTCCTGGCGCCAGCGAGCAGCAGGTGGCCGCGGCGGGCGAAGCGGCCGCGCGCAGCCTTGGCTGCACCGGCTTCGGCTACCGGACGATTGTCGGGTCGGGGACGCGCAGCGGCAGCGTCGTGCCGACGCCGACGGACAAGATGCTTGAGGGCGGCGAACTGGTCATGTTCAGCATCAGCCCCCGCTACAACGG
>JALOOB010000351.1 GCA_025454635.1 Anaerolineae bacterium | reverse complement strand
CGATCCGAATGAGGTGCCGCGTTTGGCCGTACAAGTTCGCCAGTTCGGCGTCGTCGAGCGGGTAGACGCGGTCCAGCGCTGCTCGGAGGTTGCCTTCCAGACCGGTGAGCGGCGTGCGCAGTTCGTGCGAGACGTCTGCTATCAGGTCTGTTCGCGCGGCCTGGCTCGCCTCAAGGGCGCCAGCCATGCGGTTGAACGCGCGGCCGAGCTCGACCATTTCCTGGCTGCCGCGCGGTTTGACTCTTGCGCTGAGGTCGCCCGCGCCCACACGTCGCGCGACGCGCGCCAGCTCGTTCACCGGCGAGCTAACGACCCACCCGATCAGCACCCCTCCGGCAAGCCCAACGACCGCCGAGAGCAGCATGAAGTCAACCAGACGCGCTGCAATTTCGGCGCGCTCCTCCGCGCCAGGCCCGTCTGGCTCCGCGCCGGGCGGTAAGTTGTTGGTGGGCGGCTCCGACAGCATGATGGCCGCGAATTGCATGAGGAAGACGAGGAAGAGGGTCCCACCGATCATTAACGCCAATCGCACCCACAGCCGCCTCATAGCGCCTCCCCTGCCAGCCGGTAGCCGATGCCGTACACCGTCTGAATGTAGCGCGGGTTTTCCGGGTCCGGCTCGATCTTGCGCCGCAGATTGCGGATGTGGGTGTCGAGCGCGCGGCCCAGCCCTTCGTACGCGTAGCCCATCGCCTTTTCCAGCAGCTCGTCGCGGGCAAGCGTGAATCCCGGGTTGCTCATGAGGGCTTCCAGCAAGCTGAACTCGGTGCGGGTTAGCTCCGCCGGCTTGCCATCTGTCGAGGCGCAGGCCGCCGTGGGAGAGCACGCGCGGCCCTGCGCCGGGGAGCCGGTCAAGCCGGGTGCGACGGAGCAGCGAGTTAACTCGCGCCACTACCTCCCGCGCGTTGAACGGCTTGGTCACGTAATCGTCCGCGCCAAGCTCCAGCCCCACGATTTTGTCGGTGTCTTCCACCCGGGCCGTCAGCATGATGATCGGCAGCGGCGCGAGCACAGGGTCGGCGCGGACAACGCGCGTGACGTCCCAGCCGTCCCGCCCCGGCATCATCAGGTCGAGCACAAGAAGGTCGGGCCGGTCGCGGCGCAGGACGTGGAGCGCGGTCTCGCCGTCGCCAGCAGTGAGCACCTGGTAGCCTGCCTGCTCAAGGTAGCCGCGCAGCACTTTGACGATGGAACGGTCGTCGTCGACCACGAGGATGCGTTGGGCCATTCTTTGCCTCCGGCGTCATTGTAGCGCGCAATTCTCAAGACATTGTCAACAGGCTCTCCAGATCCTCAGAATGATTCCAGAGCCGCTTGAGAATTCCTTGAGAATGCGGGCGCATCCTGTGGAGCGTCAGGGGCAAGCGCCCCGGATAACATCGTCAGAGGAGTTTATCATGGTTGTTCAGGCTGCTCAGAGGTTCCTTCGACCCATTAGTATTGCGCTGGTCGCGCTCGTCCTGGTGGCAGGGTGCGCGGCGCCTGCCGCTCCCGCACCCGCTGCGGCGCCGACGTCCGCGCCGACCGCTGCGCCGACCGCGGACGCAGCCCCGACTGCCGAGGGCCAGAATGTCATGCCCCAAGGCAAGGGGCCGGCGGGAGGCATGACGCAGGTGCAGGCGACACCCGCATTCAAGGATGTGGCATACGCAACGGTCTCGCCCACCCAGACGCTCGACGTGTACCTGCCTGAGGGAGACGGCCCCTTCCCCGTCGTGATCAACGTCCACGGCGGCGGCTTCATGATGGGCGATAAGTCGAATCCCGCGTTGGCGGACCAACTGCTCGCCGCGGGCTACGCGGTCGCAAGCGTGAACTACCGGCTCAGCGGCGAAGCGCTCGCCCCTGCGCAGATCGAGGACGTGAAGGCGGCGGTCCGCTTCCTCCGCGCCAACGCGGCCGATTACAAGCTCGACCCCGACCGGTTTGCGGCGTTTGGCCAGTCGGCAGGCGGGAACCTGGTGGCGCTGCTAGGCGCGTCATGCGGGGTGGACGCAATCGAGGGCGCGGCGCTGGGCAATGCGGACGCCTCGAGCTGCGCGCAGGCGATCGTCGACTGGTTCGGCCCAATCGATTTCCTGCAGATGGATGCGCAGTTTGCCGGCACCTCGTGCCCCGTCACCCACGACGCGGCCGACTCCCCCGAGTCGAAGCTGGTCGGCGCGGCCATTCAGACCGTGCCTGACAAGGTGAAGATGATGAACCCGATCACCTACATCGACGGGGACGAACCGCCTTACCTGATCCAGCGTGGTTCTGCGGATTGTAATGTTCCGCCTGCGCAGAGCCAGCTGCTGCACGATGCGCTGGTGGCGAAAAACAGCGCAGACAAGATGACGATCACGCTGTTGGAGGGCGCGGGGCACGGCGGCGCGGAGTTTGAAAGCGAGGCCAACGTGAAGGTGGTGGTGGACTTTCTGAACGCGGCGTTGGGGAAGTAAGCGCAGGACGCTCGACCACCTGGGGGGCAAGTCTCCCGATCTGCGGCGCTAACCGGTCGCAGGTCGGGAGACTTGCGTTATGCGCTGAAGCGCAAGATGGCTTCGAGGACGCCGCCGGCAATCGCAAGCGCCTTGTCGGAGATGAGGTAGCAGTGTTCCGGTGCGGCGCGGGGGTCGACGTCGCCGATCTTTTCGCCCGCGGGGACCCAGGCGCCAGGGCGCACGAGCCCGCGCAGCACGCCGGAAGTGCCGGCGCGGACGTCGCAGCCGTCCACACGGGCAACGGTCTGGCCGACCTCGACGCGGTCGCCAATCTGGGCCAGTCCCTCGACGGGGCCGTCCGCCGGCGCGCGGAGGATGCGCTCGTCCGTCTTGCCACCGATGACGCCGGGCCGGCCCGTGTCGGGCTCGGCGCTGCCCGCGGCGATGACCCGGCCGAGGCAGTGGCCGCGATTGGTCTCGACGACAGCGTGGCAGTCTACGCCGGCGGTGAAGCCGGGGCCGAGCGCAATCACGAGGGGCGCGTCGGTCAGCCGGGCGCCGGTGTTGCGTTTTGCCATGATCGCGTCGACGAGGACCGCGGGCGCGAACTCGCGGATGCTCGCCGCGTGGGGGTCGACCAGGACGGGGATGACGCCAGCGCGGAGCGCCAGCCGCGCGGCGGAGACGTCGCCGACGAGGCGGGCGGTGATGTCCTCCACGAGGACTTCGCCCTCGTAGACCGCCTCCCCGAATGCGACGGTGCGGCGGACCATGAGGGGATGCGGCAGTTCGGTCATGGCGACGGGGAACCCGCAGCGGAAGAGCCTGGCGGCGACGCCGGAGGCGAGGTCGCCCGCGCCTTTGATGAGGACAAGGGTGTCAGCGATGTTCATGGGGCGTATTGTAGCGCAAGGGGAGGCCGACCACGAATCCGGCCACGAATACACGAATTGTCGCGAGAAGTTCGCCCGCATTCGTTTATTCGCGGCCGGCGTCGCGTCGAGGTTACTCGATCACGACCTTCTCTTCGACGAAGACGTGCTGGCGGGAGGAGCAGTGGGCGGCGGCGTCCGCGCCGGCGGCCTTGCCCTCATCCGTGGCGAACGCCTTGTTGCGCGCGTCCATGTTCTCGAACCACATCTCGCTGATGGCGTCGGGCGTGTTGGCGTTCTCTTCAAGCGCGACGTTCATGCGGTAGTGAAGCATGCCAGGGATCTTCTCGCCGAGGGTGACGTGCTCGAGCAGCGCCCATTTGCGGAATTCCTCGAAGGCCATGCCGTCCTTGCGCTTCATGAGGGAGAAGTTTTTTAACATTGTGAGCTCCTTGTGGTGGGTGTTTGGGCGCGGTTGCGGCGCCGGTAGGCGCCGCAACCGCGCCCGACGCGCGCGCTACGCGCGTTTTGCCTCCAGCGCGGCCAGCACCACTTCCGGTGTCACCGGGTGGCAGCTGATCTCCGTGCCGAGCGCGTTGTTGATCGCGTTGACGATGGCGGGGATGGGCGCGTTGGCGGTCATCTCGCCAAAGCCCTTGACCCCGTAGGGACCGTCCACCGACGGGTATTCCAGCACCTTGATTTCCATCTGCGGGACGTCGGGCGCGAGCGGCAGCACGTACTCGAAGAAGCCGCCGGGCCGGTGCTCCGGGCTGGGATAATACGGCTCGGTCGACTCGTAAAGCGCGTGGCCGAGGCCCATCACAGAGCCGCCGCGGATTTGTCCCTCGACGAGGGCGGGGTTGACCTGGCGGCCGATCTCGTACACGCTGCGAAGGGAGAGCACCTTTACGTCGCCCGTCTCCGTGTCGACCTCCACCTCGGCCACCACGCACGCGTGCGCCTCGGTCGAGTCGGGGTCCATCTTGCCCGTCTCGGGGTCGACGCCCTGGTTCGGCTTGAAGAAGATGCCGCGGCCCGCGACCGTCTTGCCGTACTTGAAGTGGCCGGCCAGCGCGGCGCTCACGAGGTCGATCTTGCGGTCGGGCGAGCCTTTCGAGGAGCGTCTGCTTCGCCTCGGTCGCAGCCATGATGATCGCGTTGCCTGCGCGGTGCGTCGTGCGGCTGGCGAACGTGCCCATGCAGTGTGGGCCGGTGTCCGTGTCGCCGGTGTCGATCAGGACATTCTCGACCGGCACGCCAAGCGCCTCCGCGCCGATCTGCGCGAGGACGGTCTTCAACCCCTGGCCGAGGTCGGTGCTGGCCAGGCTAATCACGAACGAGCCGGTCGTCGTCATGTGGATGAGCGCCTGGGTGGGATCACCGCCCAGGTTCATGCCGGTGGGGTAGTTGACCGACGAAATGCCGGTCCCTTTGACCTTCGCCATCTCATTTGCCTCCTGCCCCAACGGGTTGCAAGGGCTCGGGGGAGTAGTCCCGGTCCCACGAGTTCATCTGCGCGTACGGCTCGCGCAGCGGATGCCCGATCATCTCG
>JALOOB010000350.1 GCA_025454635.1 Anaerolineae bacterium | reverse complement strand
GGTAACGTCTTCGAGCCGGTGCAAAACCTTGCCGACGCGGTTGACTTCTCCGGCGCCTTGCGTACGCTGGCCGTCACGCTCACGCGCATCTGCAACGACCTGCGCTTGCTCGCCTCCGGCCCCAGTTCCGGCTTCGACGAGATCCGCTTTTCGCCCGCTCAGCCGGGCAGCAGCATCATGCCGGGGAAGGTCAACCCGGTCTACGCCGAACTGCTCAACATGACCTGCTTCCACGTCATGGGCTGCGACCTGACCGTCATGCTCGCCGGGCAGGCGGGGCAACTTGAAGTCAACGTGATGATGCCGATCCTCGCGCACAACCTGTTCGAGGCGATGCATGTCTTCATCCCGTCGATCCGGCTTTTCACCGAGCGGGGGGTGCGGCTGATCGAAGCGAACCGGAAGAAGGCCGCGAGCACGGTGGCGAAGAACGCGGTGCTCGCCACCGCGCTCAACCCCGTGGTCGGCTATCTCAAAGCGGCCGAGATCGCGAAGGAGGCGAGCGAGCGGGACATGTCGATTCGCGACGTGGTGATCGAGCGCGGTATACTCACGCCGGAGAAAGCCGACGAGGTGCTGGATGCGCGGGGCATGACCGAAGGAGGCATCCGGGCGCCCGACGGCGCTCCCGATAAGTCCGACAAGAAAAGCGAGGGCGGAGGATGAGCGCGGAAATAACGTTCTGGATCGCATTGATCGCCATGCTGATCGGCCTCGCGGGCACGATCCTGCCTGCGCTGCCGGGCATTGCGCTCATCTGGATTGCGGCGTTGATCTATGCCATCGCGGAGGGCTTCACCACGCTCACGCCGGTTCCCTTCGTCGCAATGACCGTCCTCGCGGCCATCGGCCTCGTCGCCGATTTCTTCATCACCAACGCCGCGACAAAGATTTCCGGCGCCTCGTGGCAGGCGACCATCGCGGGCGTGGTTGGCGGCATCATCGGCTTCCTGTTCGGGCTGTTCGTCGGGGGCATCGGCGCGGCGCCGGGCGGCATCATCGGCGCGTTGATCGGCGTGATCGGCGTGGAGTACGTTCACCGGAAGGACCTGGGCGCCGCGGCGCGCGCGGGGGGCGGCTGGCTCGCCGGATGCCTCGCCTCGCGCGTCATGCAGTTCCTCATCGCGCTGGCGATGGTCACCATCTTCGTGATTCAGGCCGGTTTCCGCGGGGTGTGGGGGTAACCGCAGGGAGTTTCGTATGATTGCTTTTACAATTGAGCAGGAGCAAGAGGTCGATGGTCGCTGGATCGCTGAGGTGCCTGAATTGCCCGGCGCTTTGGCCTACGGGGAGACGCGCGCTGAAGCCGTCGCGCGGGTGCAGGCGCTTGCGCTGCGCGTCCTTGCCGATCGTCTCGAGCACGGGGAAGCCGACCTTGAGCTACTGTCGGTGTCGTTCGATGCGCGATGAGCGATTGGCCGGCCACGAAAGCAAGTCGGGTGCTCGCTGCGCTGACAGGTATCGGCTGGCGCGTGAAGCGCACGAGCGGTTCGCATCGAATCCTTGAGAGACCCGGTTGGCCCAATTTCGTCTTCGCCTTCCACGATCGCGAGGAGATCGGCCCGCGTATGCTCGCGAGATTGGCGAAGCATACCGGATTGAGCCCTGAAGACCTGTAGCAGGGGGTAACATTGCTCGTACTCGTCGGCTCGCGTAATCCCGTCAAGACCGGCGCGGTGGCGGAGGTCTTTGCGTCCTACTTCGGAGACGTCGAGGTGCGCGGCGTCGAGGTCGAGTCGGGCGTGCCGGCCCAGCCCGTCGGCGACGAGACGTGGACCGGCGCGCGAAACCGCGCGCTGGCGCTGCTGGATCGCAGCCGGGCCGAGGGGCTGGGCGCAGCTTACTGCGCAGGGCTCGAAGGCGGCATCGCGCAGCTTGCCGGGCGGTGGTACACCTTCGGCGTCATCTGCATTGCCAGCGACGCCGGCGCTTGCGCCTTCGGCGTCTCGCCAATGTTCGAGTTGCCGCCCGCCATCGTCGACCGGCTGTTGGCCGGGGAGGAGCTGGGTCACGTGATCGATGACCTGAGCGGCGCGGAGAACACCAAGCAGAAGGGCGGCGCCATCGCGTACTTCACTGCGGGCCGCGTGGATCGCCGCCAACTCTATGCGCAGGGCGCGGTTATGGCGCTTGTGCCGTTCCTGAACGCGGCGATCTACGACGCTGCGGCCGCAGCCTAGCGGACCAGGTCGATCGGGCCGAGCGAGAAGCTGAGGGAACGCGTGTCGCCCGTCGCGGGATCGAGGTCGACCGGGCGGAAGTTGCCGGCCTCCAGTTCCAGCCGCACCTCGTTCCATCCGCGTTGCAGGTCAAGCGGGTAGGCGAAGGGAACGCCCGCTTCAACCGGTATCCGCCCCTCATGCGATCCAACGCTGACCCGCAAGACGCCGGCCGCGGGTCCGTCGCTGCGAACAGGGTCGTAGACCGCCACCGGCCTGCTGTTCAGCCGGACACTGGCGCGGGCAGGGCTGTAAATCAGGAGGCGCGCCGGCGAGGACGTCCAGCGCCAGGCGTCGGGCTCCGCGCCTTCCCGGTCGTACCATCCGCTGCCGAAGAACGCCCTCATCCCGCCCGCGTCGGCCTGCGGTCGACCGTCGATCAGAATGTCAGCCGGCGCAGGGTCGCAGTCCGGCCTCGCCTCGCCAATCGCCACGACCACAGGCGCAACGTCGACCGCGCTCCACCCTGCGCCATCCTCCGCGCGTATCCGCACCGCGCCAAGCGGGTGGCAGCCCACGCCAAGCCCGGCCAGATCTGCCACAAGTCCCATCTCGGAGTAACTCAACGGGCCCACCTGCGACTCCGCGGGCAGTTGCGTGAGCCGGCGCGGCAAGTCCGCCTCCCACATGAACGGCCCGTCGCCCAGGTTGCGCACCGTGACTGTTACCGGCGCAGTAACCTGCGCGCCTTCCGGGGCCTCGAAACGCAGCGCGGCAACATCCAGGTTTATGCTCGCAGCCCTCAGGCCGCGCGCGAATTGCGGATCGCGCCAGTCCCACACGCGCTCGGGCGCCGCGTCCACGCTCGGCAGCACTTTCGGGTGCTCGCCGTTCCACGCCCACGTGCGCTCGTCCGCCACCCCACGGAAGTGAATCGCGATGCTGACCAGCGCCAGCGCGGCAAAGCTCGCGCCGAGCGCCAACCTGACCGGACGGCGCTGCTCCGCGATCCCCGCGACGCCGTAGGCCAGGAAGTAGGTCAGGAAGGGCAGCATGTCGGTGAAGAAGCGCGGGCCGAACGACGCGCCGCCCCACCAGTGCCAGAACGACGAGATCGCAAGCCAGTGAAAGAAGATGATGGCAGCGAGCGTCCAATCGAGCCCGGTGAGCGAGCGCGCTCGGGCGCGCCGCGCAAAGCCGTAGGTGGCGAACAGCATGACCGGCGCGTAAACAAGCAAGCCGCGCGCCGGGCTGATCAGGTTCCCCAGCAGCGCCTCCGCCATCGCCGGGTGAATCGCGAGCCGGGTGGACAGGAAGTACGGCGGCAGGATGCTGCGATAGACGACCAGATTGAGCGCCAGGAAGGGCGCGGCCACGAGCGCGGCGCAGCCAAGATAGCGCAGCAGGTAGCGCCGGTAGGCCAGCAGGACGTACACCGTCACCGCAATGACCGAGATGCTGTTCGTGGGACGAATGGTGTAGGCCAGCGCGACCGACAGCCCGGCGAACTGGACCATGCGCGGCTTGTCCCGCGCGGCCAGGAGGAAGTAGAGCGTGAGCGCGAGGGTGAACGCCGAGAGCGTGTGCTGCCACAGGTCGCGGCTCGCGGTCGACCACATCATGGT
>JALOOB010000349.1 GCA_025454635.1 Anaerolineae bacterium | reverse complement strand
AGACCTGCTTGCGGCGCTCAATTTCAGCTTCAAGATGATCGTCGTCAAGATCAACGGGCAGGTGGTGCTGCGGCGGGACTTCCCGACGACCGAAGTGCCCGACGGGGCCGAAGTGCAAGCCATTCACCTGATCAGCGGGGGCTGATCCCGCTCGACCATTACCGGTAAATTCGAAACGTACTCCATGCCCAGCGTGCCATGCGTTGCCATCATAGTTACCAACCCGGCCGGTCAGGTCTTACTCAATCTTAGGGATGACCGGTTGGGGCTGCCGTTCGCCAACTGCTGGACATTACCAGGTGGCCGGGTTGAAGCTGGCGAAACCGCTGTGGAAGCGGCGGATCGGGAACTTGAAGAGGAAACTGGCTTAAGGATGCCGCTCAAGTTTTGGAGATGCTACTCTCGGCCCACAACTGACCCGGGATTAATCATTCAGCAACACGTCTACTTGGGACGGATCGACTCGTCAAATCCCGCTTTGCAGGTAGGTGAGGGGCAGGCTCTCGCATTCTTTGACTCAATAAGGCTGCGGGAACTATCAGTTGGTTTCGGCTTCGATTCTCTCCTGCGTGAGTACTTCGACCAACGCCCGTCTTGAAAGTTGTTGTCATGACGATTCTCACCGCGCTCTCCAAAGTCCTGCCGGTCCTCCTGCTCATCCTGCTTGGCGCGTTCTTCCGGCGATCCGGCTTTCTGCCAGAGGCTGCGGTCGGAGGGATGAAGAGGCTGGTCGTCAACGTGACGCTGCCGGCCGCGCTCTTCCTGGCCTTTGCGGGCGTCGCGCTGGAGCCGCGGCACCTTGCGCTCGTCGCGCTTGTCTTTGCGGCCTGCGTGGCGGCGCTGCTGCTGGGCGGCGCTGCTGCTGTTCCGAGCCACCTGGCCGCGGCTCGGCTTTCGCTCCGCATATACCCCCGCGCTGCTGACCGGCTTCGAGGCCGGCATGATGGGCTACGCTATTTACGGCGCAGTCTACGGCGCGGAGAACATCTTCAAGTTCGCCGTGGTCGACCTCGGCCAGGTGCTGTTCGTCTTCTTTATCCTCGTGCCGTGGATCAGCCAGCTCTCGACCGGGCGCATGTCGATGCGCGACACCGCATTGTCGCCATTTTCCTCGGCATCATCGTCAACCGGCTCGGGCTGGTCGAGCCGCTGCGCGCGTTCCCGCCGACAGACGCCGTCTTCCGCACGGTGGAGATGCTGGGCGCGATCACGACGCCGCTGATCGCCCTGGTGATCGGTTACGAGGTGCGGCTGCAACGCGGCGCGCTTGCGCTGCCCGCGCGGGCCACGGCGATCCGCCTGGTTTTCTGGGTCCCGGTCGGCCTGTTGCTCATTGCGCTCGTCGTCAACACGCTGCTCGGCGGCGATCCGCTGTTTCGCGCCGCGGTGATGACGATGTTCGTCCTGCCTGCGCCGTTCGTTGCGCCTCTCTTTATGGGGAGGGCGCCGGAGGATGAGCGGACTTTCGTCGTGAACACGCTGTCGCTGATGACCCTCGTGACGCTCGTCGCGTTCACGATTGTGACGCTCGTCTTCCCGGCCTGATTTGCCACAGAGGACATAGAGGCCGCACAGGATGATTGCGATGGCCTCGCCCGGTCTTCTATGCCCTCCGTGTCCTCTGCGGCAAAAACGGAATCTGTAAGCCCCACAATTGAGTCGCGGACCCTTAACCGGTATAATTCCTCTCACTATGTCAATGTTAAGTCTTGCGCCTAAGTTGCCTTTGTATTGGAGTTTCCGCCGGTTTGGGTTCCCGAAGATGTACCCCTTCTCCGTCGTCGTCAGCGTCAGCTTCCGCTGCAACTCGAAGTGCCGCACGTGCGACGTGTGGCGCAAGCCGAACGACGATATGTCAGCCGAAGAATGGGACCGGGTTTTTGCCAACCTGGGGCGGACTCCGTTCTATATCACCTTCACCGGCGGCGAACCGTTCCTCCGCAAAGACCTGGACGACATGGTCGTTTCAGCCTACAAGCACTGCCGCCCCTCCGTCATCACGATCCCGACGAACGGCCTGTTGACCGAACGCGTCGTCGAGCGCGTGGAGCGGATGTGCCGCGAGTGCCCGGAGAGCCAGATCGGCATCAACCTGAGCCTCGACGGCATCGGCGAGGAGCACGACGACATCCGCGGGGTGCCCGGCAACTGGGACAAGTCGATGCGGACGTGGCAGGGCCTCAAAGAGCTGCAGGCGAAGCACAAGAACCTGGTGCTGACCGTCCACACAGTGGTCAGCCGGTTCAACCAGCACCGCTTCCGCGAGATCTACGACGGGCTCCAGTTTCTCCAGCCCGACTCGTACATCACGGAGGTCGCGGAGGAACGCGTGGAGCTGGACACGATCGGCTGGGGGATCACGCCGGACCCGGACAAGTACGCCCCTATCGCGGACTTCCTGAGCGAGCAGGCGAAGGCGCGGCCCTCGCGGGGCATCGCCAAGTTTACGCAGGCGTTCCGCGCGGAGTACTACCAACTGGCGAAGCGCGTGCTCTACGAGCGCACGCAGGTGATCGACTGCTATGCCGGGTGGGCAAGCGCGCACATTGCGCCAAACGGCGACATCTGGAGCTGCTGCATCCGCGCGGAGCCGGTGGGCAGCCTGCGGCAGACAAATTACGACCTTGCGCCGATCTGGTTCGGGGAGCGCATGGCGAAGCTCCGCAAGTCGATATACGAGAAGGAATGCGCATGTCCTATGGCCAACGCCAGCTACGCCAACATGCTGCTGCATCCACCGACAGTAGCTCGGGTAGGCCTCGAAGTGCTTAAAGGCGATTGAAGGAGCAAGGGGGCACTATGACAGCGTCGGTGGGAACGATGGAGATGCCGCGCGCAGGGGAGCGCGCGGAAACAACCGTGAAGCCGGTCGGGGCGGGACTTGCCGGCCGGGTCAAGCCGCTGATTCGGGGCCTGTCCGACATGGTGGCGCTGGCGGATCGCGAGCGCAAGCGAACCGAAGTGTATGCGCCATTCAACCGGGAGTGCATTGGCGCGGTCCCTTCCTGTGAAGCGGCGGACGTGCGGGTGGCGGTCGACCGGGCGCGCGCGGCGCAGAAGGCGTGGGCCGCGCGGCCGCTGCGCGAGCGCACGCGCGTCTTTATGCGCTATCACGATCTGGTGTTGGACCGGCTCGACTCGATCCTTGACATGCTGCAAGTCGAAGGGGGTAAGTCGCGGCGGCACGCGCTGGAGGAGACGCTGGACGTGGCAATTAACGCGCGGTACTACGCCGCGCATGCTGCGGAGTTGCTCCAGCCAAAGCGCCGGCAGTCGCTGATTCCTTTCATCTTGAAGGCGTGGGAGTATCACCACCCGGTCGGTGTGGTGGGCATCATCTCGCCGTGGAACTACCCGTTCACGATGGCCGTTTCCGACGCGATCCCGGCGCTGATTGCGGGCAACGCGGTCGTGCTCAAGCCTGCGGACCTGACGCCGTTCTCGGCGCTGTATGGGGTGCGCCTGCTGTACGAGGCCGGGTTGCCGGGCGACCTGCTCCAGGTGATCACAGGGCGCGGGAGCGTTTTGGGCACGCCACTCATCGAGCAGGTCGACTTCATCGGTTTCACCGGCAGCACCGAGGTGGGGCGGAAGATCGGCGAGCAGGCCGGACGGCGCCTGATCAAGACCTCGCTGGAACTCGGCGGCAAGAACCCGATGCTCGTGCTGGACGACGCCGATCTCGAGCGCGCGGTGTTCGTGGCGACGCAGGGCAGCTTCGCGGGAGCGGGGCAGTTGTGCATCTCGTATGAGCGGATGTACGTGCAGAGCGGCATTTATGACCGGTTCCTCGAAGCCTTCGTCGCGCGGACGAAAGCGCAGCGCCTTGGCTCGGCGCTGGACTTCTCGGTCGACATCGGTTCGCTTATCGGCGCGAGCCAGCTCGAGAAAACCGTGGAGCATGTGGACGACGCGCAGTCGAAGGGCGCGCAGGTGCTCGCGGGCGGACGCTCCCGGCCCGACATCGGCCCCTACTTCTTCGAGCCGACGATCCTGACAGGCGTGACCGAAGGAATGCAGTGTTACCGCGAGGAGACGTTCGGGCCGGTGGTGTCGATCTACAAGGTGGACTCGGTCGAAGAGGCGATCACGCGCGCCAACGATTCGGAATTTGGCCTGAATGCGGCGGTGATGTGCCGCGACGAGCGGAAGGCGGTCGACGTGGCGAGCCGGGTGCGGTGCGGCACGGTGAGCGTGAACGAGACCTACCAGGCGCCGTGGAGCGCGATGGGCGCGCCGATGGGCGGGATGAAGGATTCGGGGCTCGGCCGGCGGCACGGCATCGAGGGGTTGCTGAAGTACACCGAGTCGCAGAACGTGTCGCTCTCGCGCATAAGCCCGCTTTTCCCGGCGCCGGGCCTCTCAGTCGAGGCGAGCGCCGCGGCATACGTAGCGATGCTGCGGTTGGTCAAGAAGATCCCGGGGCTGCGGTAGGCGCGGCCGTTACGACAGCTCGACGGTGTAGCCGCTGTCCCTGAGAATCGCGAGCAGGCGGTCGACGTGCTTTTCCGGCACGACGACCGCCTGCGCTGATATGAGGTCCCCGAGCATGGGCGCGATGAGCGAGTCCGCGCGCAACGCGGCGAGGGTCGCAGCATCCGCCACGCGCAAGACCGCCCCGCGCGTCATCCGCACCTCGCCCCCAAGCTGATCGTAACGCTCCAGCGCCCCCGCGACTTTCGGCGGCACGCGGCCACCCGCAGCCCGGCGCAGGATCGCGAGCGCGTCCGCGCCCTTGATGCCGGCTGCGCGGGCCTGCGCCAAACTCGCGCGGGTGATGCGGTGGCGAGTGGCCGCGGGAGTCACCATTTCGCGCCGCGTCTCCCAGTGCCCGCCGGTGTCGGAATCGGTGAAGCGGGCGAGCCGGTAGCGGTCGAGCAGGGG
>JALOOB010000348.1 GCA_025454635.1 Anaerolineae bacterium | reverse complement strand
GCGACGAGACGGTCAGCCTGACGCCGACGGAGTACGCGCTGCTGCGCGCGCTGGCAACGCATGCCGGGCGCGTGCTGACGCACACCCAGTTGATGCGGCAGGTGTGGGGGATGGGGTACGAGAACGACCTGCACATCCTCCGCGTGAACATGAGCAACCTGCGGCGCAAGATCGAGCCGGACGCGACACGGCCGACGTATATTCAGACCGAACCAGGCGTGGGGTACCGGCTGCGGGTGCTGGATTGAAATGGCGGTCGGGCGGTGGCGCCGGCCCCGCATGTGGGACCACTACGGCGCGATGCGCAGAAAGAACATCGGCATTCACAGAGAGACCGCCGTCGACCTCGTGAAGAAGGGCGAGTTGAGGGGACACAAGAAGACGCTCACCCGCACGTCCGCACTCCTTGTCGAGCGCGACAGCGTCCTCGATTTCGACCTCTGGCGTCGGACGCAGACCGGCGCGCAGGTCGGTTAAAAGCGAATCGGCAGCGTTGCGCCGCCGATTTTAGGTTCTCGATCGCTTCGGGCGCCGTCACGCACCTTCACAACCGAATATTTGCGAGCGTCGAAACTAACTTCGCTCGCCTCTCAGGTTTTAGCTCCGCGAGGAGGACTCGAACCTCCAACCTTGCGGTTAACAGCCGCTTGCTCTGCCGATTGAGCTATCGCGGATCGTCATTAGGTGCGCATTATATCGCGAAGCGCACCTACGGTCAAAAATCGCCGGGCATCTCCTCTCAGCCCAGGTAGTCGCGCAGTTTGCGGCTGCGAATGGGGTGTCGCAGCTTGCGTAGCGCCTTCGCCTCGATCTGGCGGATGCGCTCGCGCGTCACACCGAACTCCTGTCCAACCTCTTCCAGTGTCCGCGCAGTGCCATCCTTCAAGCCGAAACGCATCTCCAGCACTTTGCGCTCGCGGTCGCTCAGGCCCTTAAGGATCTCTTCCATCTGCTCCTTCAGCAGGTGACGGCTGGCCTGATCCGCGGGACCGGGCAGGCTGTCATCCTCAATGAAGTCGCCCAGGGAGCTGTTCTCTTCGGTGCCAACCGGCGTCTCGAGGGACATAGGCTCCTGCGAAATGCGCATCACCCGGCGCACCTTCGCCGCGGCAATTTGCAGTCGCCGGTTAAGACCCACCTCGAGCGGCTGGCCGGCCGCCTGCGCCGCCTCGATCAATTCGCGGTCTTCCGGCGGCAGATAGTCCATCTCGAGCGCAATCTCTTCCGGCGTCGGATCACGACCGAGCTCCTGCATCAGCCGTCGCTGGACGCGGATCTGCCGGTTGATGCTCTCGACCATGTGGACGGGGATGCGGATCGTGCGCGCCTGGTCGGCGATGGCCCGGCTGATCGCCTGGCGAATCCACCACGTCGCATAGGTGCTGAACTTGTAGCCAAGCGTCGGGTCGAATTTGTCCACCGCGCGCAACAGGCCGATGTTGCCCTCCTGGATCAGATCCAGGAACGACATCCCGCGGCCGACGTACCGCTTCGCCACGCTCACAACGAGGCGCAGGTTGGCTTGCGCCAGACGCTGCTCGGCATTTCGGCCGCGCTGCCGCCTCAACACAAGCTCGTCGATCGTCTCCGGGTCCAGGTCTTCCTGCTTGAGCGCTTCCGCAGCCTTCTTGCCATCGGCGATCGCATTCGCCAGCGTGATCTCTTCCTCGGCATTTAGCAGCGCGGTCCGGCCGATTTCGTGCAGATACATCCGCACCGGATCGCTCGTGACTGTCGGATCGCCCCAGTCGTCAATGACTTCGTCCAACGGCTTGCGCGCCTCGCGCTCGACCTCTTGCTCCAGCTTGATGTCCCGTTCGATGGCTGGCAGCGCGCCCTCTTCTGAACCGTCGGGCAGGATAGTCGGCAGGCCGTCTGGTCCGGGCGCGACGCGCAGCTCGACGAGGTCATCTCCTTCGATTTCCTCTCGGGGCTCAAGTGTCGCGACGGGCGCCTTCTCCGCCGGGCGTTCGGCCTTACGGCGCGGAGCGCGGGCAGGCTTCTCCGTGGTCGGGCCGGAGCTGGTCTTCGTGTTACCGCCGTTTGCGGCGTTCCTTGGCATTGCTTCCTCTTCGGGCTCAGGCCTCGCCAATGGGCTTGCGCTGGGCCAGTACTCCAGCGATGGAGCGCATGTTGAGCAATTTCTGAATATGGCGCTTTTGCGCCGTGTAACTCGTCATCAGTTCGTGGAGCCGCCGCAATTCGTCGCGGTCTTCGGCTTCCGTGCTTTCCCGGATCAGGAACTCGAGCTGCTGCACCTGCCGCTTCAAGTTACGCTCGCGAATCCGCAGGAGCGAGTCGCCCAGGTCCTTGATCAACTTCTCGTCCGTAAGAGGCGGACGCCCGCGCACCTCTTTGATCATTGCCTGCGCAGGCGCTTGCAGCATGTCGGGCAACTCCGCCAACCGCTCTTCGGCGGGCAACCCCGGCTGCGGAGGCAGGGCCAGCAGGGTCGCCAGTAATGCCTGGTTCTCCGCCCGGCTCAGATCATCCGGGCTGAGCGGCGGGGCCTGTTGGCCGATCATGTCCTCATCGAGCCCAGTAAGCAATTCGGGACGCAGGGTCAACCAGCCGAGAATGTACTCCTCCGGCCCGAAGCTCTGTGTCACGGTCGCCCGCTTCGCGCCCGGCGCAGCGACCGGTTGCCGGCCGGGTCGCGCATCAGCCGGCGCTCGCGCCGCCCGCTCGTCGATGCGGCTTCCCCGCGCTACCTGTTCGGACACCAGGCGCTCGTCCATCTGAACCAGCCGCGCCAGCGCCTGCACGTAATGGGTGCGCTCGATCGGGCTGGCAATCTCCTGAATCAACGGCGCAAGCCGTTCAATGGTGCGCGCCTTGCCCTGCGCCGTAGAGAGGTCTTCCTCCCGCTGCGCTTGCGCCAGGTAGTAATCCACGATGGGCCGCGCCTCGCGGATCACCTGCCGCCAGCGTTCGACGTCTTTGTACGCCAATTCGTCCGGGTCGAGGCCGTCCGGCAGCGCCGCAATGCGCAACTGCGCCTTGAGGCGGCTTTCGTGCCGCAGCAGACCGGTCGGGCTGAACACCGGCTCCCAGTCCCGCGCCAGGGATTGCCGCGCCGCTTCCAGCCCACGCGCCGCGGCATGCTCGCCCGCCACATCCGGGTCCAGCGCAAGCGTCACGTTGCTGGTGTACCGCTTGATCTGGCGCATCTGCGCCTCGGTCAGCGCGGTGCCCATCCCCGCGACGACGTTCGTCACGCCGACCTGGTGCGACATGAGGACGTCCATGTAGCCCTCGACGATCACGGCCAAATTGGCGTCTCGGATGGCTTTTTTGGCCATGTCCAGGCCATAAAGGACGTTTCCCTTGTCAAAGAGCGGTGTTTGCGGCGAGTTCATGTATTTCGGGCCCGGATGTTGGGGGTCTTCGCGCAGGATGCGCGCCCCGAATCCAATGGTCCGCCCCTGCCCGTCGCGAATCGGGATCATCAATCGGCCGCGGAAGCGGTCATAATGGCTGCCCGTCTCCTCCTTGCGGATGACTACGCCCGCCTCTTCGAGTTCCTGCGGCGTGTAGCCTTTACCCTGCAGCCGGTTCTTCAACGCGTCCCAGGAATCCAACGAATAGCCAAGCTGCCAGGTTTCCCACGTCTCGCGCGTCAGGCACGAACGTGAACATATCGCCGCCGGTTCCGCAGGCGCCGAAGCAGCGCCAGTTCTGGCTGTCGGGGAAGACGACGAACGAGGGCGTCTTCTCGTTATGGAACGGGCAGAGGCCCTTGAGCGAGCGGCCCGCCTTCTTAAGCTGCACGTATGTCCCGATCACCTCGACGATGTCAAGGCGGTCTTTGATCTCATCAATCACGCTCATGGGCAGCCTGAAACTCCGCCGGCAGCTCCGGCTCCGCGCGGCGATTCGAAGGGTAAGCAGAATTATACCCGCGCGACGCGAGGGGTGTCAAACGGTTTCGCGAAA